>JAPLDB010000048.1:1590-10047 GCA_026391975.1 Bacteroidota bacterium
TTGAAAATGGATATCGAGAAGTAACATTACTGGGACAAAATGTGGATTCTTACTTATGGCATCCGGAAACGAATACGAAGAAAGAAATCTTGAAAATAGAAGGCGAAAGGGAGAATGGGAGACAGGGTGAAGCGGAGCAAAATCCACACTTAATCGAAGATGCGGTAACATTTGCAAACCTGCTTGAGATGGTTGCAAAAGTGAACCCCTTGCTCCGCGTAAGATTCTCGACTTCCAATCCGCGGGATATCACCGAAGATGTGCTCTACGCAATGAAAAAGCATGACAACATCTGCAAGTACATACACCTTCCTGTTCAAAGTGGCAATACGCGTATACTTGAAAAAATGAACCGCGGGTATTCACGCGAAGATTATCTGAAATGGATCGACCGCATCAAAAGCATTTTACCGGATTGCGGCATTTCCACCGACACCATCACCGGCTTTTGCTCTGAAACGGAAGAAGAACATCAGGATACTTTATCACTGATGGAAAAGGTCGGATTTGTATATGCGTACATGTTTTCCTATTCCGAGCGACCTGGCACGGCGGCATCAAAACAATATCCTGATGATGTTCCGGAAGAAATAAAAGCAAGACGACTTACTGAGGTCATGATGCTTCAAAAAAAATTATCTCTGCAAAGTAATCTTGCTGATATCAATAAAGTTCATCGCGTACTTGTCGAGAATGTTTCAAAAAGATCTGATAAAGATTTATCCGGAAGAAACGACCAGAACAAGATCGTTGTATTTCCAAGAGAACAATATAAGAAAGGGGACTACGTCGATGTATTGGTAACGGAATGTTCCAGCGCGACTTTAATAGGCAAAAGCCTCCCCAACCCCTCCTAAGGAGGGGCTTTACGCCATATTCAATCAGAAAGTTAAATATGATTTTACATTCAAATAAATATTCTGAAATGCCCCGGCTTCTGACTCAGTCTGGGTATTATTCCCCACTTCGGGGGGTAAGGGGGGCTGTATGACTATTCAGGAAATAAAGGCCCGCTTCGGAATTATCGGCAACTCACCGTTGCTTGAACATGCCATCAATGTAGCCAAGCAGGTTGCTCCTACAGAAATTTCAGTATTGATCAGTGGGGAGAGCGGTGTGGGTAAAGAAGTTTTTCCACAGATCATTCATCAGCTTAGTCCACGCAAGCACGGGCCTTTCATTGCTGTAAACTGCGGAGCAATTCCGGAAGGCACCATCGACTCTGAATTATTCGGTCATGAGAAGGGTTCATTCACCGGAGCCCACGAAGCACGAAAAGGATATTTTGAAGTGGTGAATGGCGGCACCATTTTTCTTGACGAGGTCGGAGAACTTCCGTATGGAACACAGGTACGTTTGCTTCGTGTACTGGAAACAGGAGAATTTATACGTGTAGGTTCCTCAAAATCACAAAAGACAAGCGTTCGCGTTGTGGGCGCCACCAATGTTGAATTATTAAAAGCAATTGAAGACGGAAAATTCCGGGAAGATTTATATTATCGTTTGAATACAGTTCCCATCCGCATACCGCCACTTCGTGACCGTAAAGAAGACATTCATTTATTGTTCCGGAAGTTCGCACATGATTTTGCCGAGCGATACCGTGTACCTGCAATCACGTTAAGCGGAGAAGCCCAGAAAATTCTGGTTGACTACCGCTGGCCGGGAAATATCAGACAACTAAAAAATATCACGGAGCAGATGTCAATTCTCGAGAAGCACAGGGACATCAGCGGGGAGACCTTGCTTACCTATCTGCCACCTGCGCCATTCAGCAACCTTCCCGTTTTGTTGAAAGATGAATCCAAGGGAGGGGGAGATTTCAATGAGCGTGATCTGCTTTACAAGGTCTTGTTCGACATGAAAAAGGACATGAATGACCTGAAGTTTTTAGTGAATGAAGTAATTCATCATTCTGATGATCCTCAATGGAAGGAGCGCAATGCGCATCTGATAAGTAAGATTGGTTCAGAAAATATTTCTTCCTTTCAGACTTCCGATCCGAATGTTACCATACAGCCCCTCATGGTGCAGCCTGTTGTAACAGTTACGCCAATCCAGCCGCATGAAAATGTAGAGGAGTCATTGTCACTTGAAGAAAAAGAAAAAGAATTCATCAAAAAAGCGTTATCGAAATACAAAGGCAAAAGGAAACACGCTGCCCGAGAGTTGGGAATTTCAGAGCGCACCCTCTACAGGAAGATGAACGAATATGGAATACACAGCAAATAAAATGAACATCCGCAAATTCACATACTTTCTTTTGCTTTTTACTTCATACTCAATACTATCTACTTTCTTTACATCTTGCAAGGTGGGCTACTCCTTCTCCGGTGCTTCCATTTCTCCTGAGGTAAAAACATTTACCGTAAAGTTTTTTTCGAAAACGGCATCGCTGGGACCTGCATCGTTAAGTCAGACTTTTACCGAAAAGCTGAAGGACAAATTTATTTCACAAACGAACCTCGCATTGGCAGATAAAAACGGAGACCTTACTTTTGAAGGCTCCATTACAAATTATACAGTGGCGCCTATTTCAATTCAGACAAATGAAATTGCTGCACAGAACAGGTTAACAATTACGGTCAATGTAAAATTCACCAACCTCAAAGACGAAAAGCAAAATTTCGAATCAACTTTTTCCCGTTATGCAGATTTCGAAAGCAGCAAAAATTTAGCTGCTATTGAGGATCAGCTGATCACTGAAATCAATGAGCAACTTGTGGACGACATATTTAATAAAGCAGTCATTAACTGGTAATGGAATACAATCAGTTTAAACAACTTCTTGTGCTGAAAGGAATCCGGGAAAAGGAAACGGTTTCACTATTGGGTGATTTCATTGAGAAGTTCCCTTATTGCCAGACTTCCCGTTTGCTTTATGCCAAAGCATTGCATGACCAGAGCAACATCCATTATGATCAGCATTTAAAACTTGCTGCTGCCTATGCTCCCAATCGCGAAGTGCTGCGTGAACTCATCGATATGAAGACGGAAGAGGTAGAATTTGAATTTCCGCTTTCTAAGAAAGAAGAACCGGTGATGGAACTTGTTTCCGCGGGAAAGGAAGAAGTTGTTTCTACCAATAAAAAACCGGAAAATGATTTTGAGGAATGGTATTCTGCAGATGAAATTTCAGGACAGGCATTCGAAGAACAGAAGAAGAAAGAAATACCGGTTGATCCGCATGCTGTCATTAAACAACGGTTGAGTGAAATCCTTGGAACCCCTCAACCTCCTGTGAAATCAGAGATTCATGAGGTCATACAAAAAGAAGTTGAGCCTTCTGCCGATGCAATTGTGAGCGTCGTTCAACAAGAGGTCATTGTTCCGACAGAAATAAAAGTTGAGCAGATAGCAACTTCGAAGGCTGATCCGGAGGAGACCGTTTATCAGGAGGATATCCTTGCCGAGAAAAAACTGGAAGAGGAACTGTTGCATCCGGCTCCGGAAAAATCGGCAGAAGAAAAAGTGATCATTGCCCAGGCGGGCAAGGACATGGACATCCTGGACAGGATGGAACTTGAGCATGCAATGGAGGAAAGCATCCTGGGCTCGCTGGAAAAACTACCGGTTATTGCTCCAGACTCCTCAGAGAAACAAAAAGAAGAACCCGGTCATCAAATTGGTCCGGAAATAGTAAAGTCGCCGGAAAGCATCTTAAAAGAACCAGCCGCAAAAACATCAGGTACTCCCCGCTCCTTCACTGAATGGTTAAAAGCTACAAATACAGGTTCAAAAGGAGGATTTGAAGAAGTGAGGGCCCCAAAACACAATGCTGAAAATATTGAAAGGTTTTTCCCCTCAAATGACGATGAAGAGGAAAGCCTGCTCAGTGATGATGAACTCATTGAAAAGTTCCTTTTGGAAGACCCGAAGATTGTTCCTTCCAGGGCAGAATTCTATTCACCTGTATCTCAGGCAAAAAAGAGCGTAATGGACCATGATGACGTGGTTTCAGAGACTTTGGCGCTGATTTACAGCAAACAGGGAAATTTTGCAAAAGCCCGGTGGTGCTATGAAAAATTGATTTTGCTCCATCCCGAAAAAAGTGCTTTCTTTGCCGCCCTTTTGAAAGAAATTCCGGAAGGGAGTGATGAAGGCAATAAGCGATGAAGTGATTAACTATAATCCCTGATATCATTTTTTCTTAATCACTTAGTCACCTAATCACTTAATCACCTTAAAAAAAAATGTACACGGTAATTACAATCCTCATCATCATTGTCTGCGTTCTTCTCGCACTTGTTGTCATGGTTCAAAATGCAAAAGGAGGCGGTTTGGCTTCAGGATTTGCAAGTTCAGGTCAGATCATGGGCGTACAGAAAACGACTGATTTCATTGAAAAACTCACATGGGGTCTGGCATTGTCGCTTGTTATTCTTTGTCTGGCAGCAAGTTTTGCACTGCCGAATAAAGAACAGCGTAACATCGGCAGTTCAATGCAGGAACAGATCGATAATGCAGGAACTGCTCCGGCTCAAAAGGCCCCGGCAAAAGCTCCGGCTCAGCAGCCGGCCCAACCGCAGCCTGTTACCCCACAGGGTAAATAATTAGGCAAAAAAATTGTCAGCATGTCACAGGAAACTGTGACATCTTTTTTTCTGATCTGCACTTTTTGTCAGGAAAAGGTTTCTAGAATGGAATGGCACAATTCTCGACTAAAGGCGGCACCCGGATGGTATGATAAGGCATTGCTTTCATCTTTCAGGATTAATAAGAATTTATCACAATCAATATAATTGTCTAACTCAATAACTATCTAAAAAATGGCAAAATTTAATTTAAAACCCCTTGCAGACCGCGTTATCGTTGAAGCAGCGCCTGCTGAAGAAAAAACAGCCAGCGGAATCATCATTCCTGACACGGCTAAAGAAAAACCCCAAAAGGGAAAAGTGATCGCTATCGGCACCGGCAAAAAAGATGAGCCGATGACTGTTAAAGTTGGTGACACTGTATTGTATGGCAAGTATGCCGGCACTGAGATCCAGGTAGAAGGTAAGGAGTATCTCATTATGAGAGAGAACGACATCTTCGCAGTGATCTAGGCCCCACTCAACCTCCCCAAAGGGGAGGAGGAAAACCTGGCTACATTTTCGAATTTCAACAACAATAAACAATAATCATTTAACTATTAAACTAATTAATAATGGCAAAGGAAATCACATTTGACCTCGCAGCGCGTGATGCACTAAAGAGGGGCGTTGACGCTTTGGCGAACGCAGTAAAAGTTACACTGGGACCAAAGGGTCGCAACGTAATCATTGATAAGAAATTCGGCTCACCGATTATCACCAAAGACGGTGTTACGGTAGCGAAAGAAATAGAACTGAAGAACCCAATCGAAAACATGGGTGCGCAGATGGCTAAAGAAGTTGCTTCCAAAACTGCTGATGTTGCAGGTGACGGAACTACTACTGCTACCGTTCTTGCTCAGGCGATCGTTACTGCAGGATTGAAGAATGTAGCTGCAGGTGCAAACCCAATGGATTTGAAACGCGGTATCGACAAAGCTGTTGAAAGCGTTGTTGAATCACTTCGTAAGCAAAGCAAAAAAGTTGGTGACGATAACAAGAAGATCGAACAGGTTGCTTCAGTATCCGCAAACAATGATCCGGAAATCGGAAAGCTGATTGCACAGGCAATGGAAAAGGTAAAGAAAGAAGGTGTGATCACCGTTGAAGAAGCAAAAGGTACCGAGACTACAGTTGAAATTGTAGAAGGTATGCAATTCGACCGCGGATACATTTCTCCTTACTTCGTTACCAATGCAGACAAGATGCAGGTAGTGATGGAGAATCCGCATATCCTGATCTATGACAAGAAGATCAGCAGCATGAAAGAATTGCTTCCATTATTGGAAAAGCAAGTGCAGACAGGAAGTCCTATGCTCATCATCGCTGAAGAAGTGGATGGAGAAGCACTGGCTACACTCGTTGTAAATAAAATCCGTGGTTCTTTGAAAGTGGCTGCAGTTAAGGCTCCGGGCTTTGGCGACCGCAGAAAAGAAATGTTGCAAGACATTGCTACACTTACAGGTGGAACAATGATCAGCGAAGAACGTGGTTTCAAACTGGAGAATGCTGACCTTACTTACCTCGGAAAAGCTGAGAAGATCACCATTGACAAGGACAACACAACCATCGTTGGCGGTTCAGGAAAAAAATCTGAAATCGTTGCGCGTGTGAACCAGATCAAGACACAGATTGAAAACACAACTTCTGACTACGACAAAGAAAAATTACAAGAGCGTCTTGCGAAATTAGCAGGCGGTGTTGCAGTTCTTTATGTTGGTGCTGCCACAGAAGTGGAAATGAAAGAAAAGAAAGACCGTGTGGATGATGCATTACATGCTACCCGCGCGGCAGTTGAAGAAGGTATCGTACCGGGCGGAGGTGTTGCTTACATCCGTGCAATAAATGCACTCGATAAAATGACAGGCGCTAACGATGACGAGACTACTGGAATCGCTATCATCAAGCGTGCACTGGAAGAGCCGCTTCGCCAAATCGTTGCGAATGCAGGTATTGAAGGTTCTATCGTTGTACAAAAAGTACGCGAAGGAAAAGACGACTTCGGTTACAATGCCCGTACTGACAAGTATGAGAATTTGTATGCTGCAGGAGTTATTGATCCTACCAAGGTAACACGTGTTGCACTGGAGAACGCTGCATCAATTGCAGGTATGTTGCTCACCACTGAGTGTGTACTTGCCGACATCAAGGAAAAAGATAGTCCTATGCCGGGTGGCGGCGGAATGCCAGGCGGAATGGGCGGAATGGATTACTAAGTCAAAAATTAATATCCCGATAGCTATCGGGACAAAAGTTAAAAGACCCTTCCTGATTCAGTTCAGGAGGGGTTTTTTGTTTGATGGCGATGTATTACCTTTGAATAAACATAGAAGTATAATAAAATGGCAAATCAATTTGTGACAAATGATGTAGGAAAAAAAGTTGCGGTGATTCTTCCGATTAAGGAATATGAGAAGATGATGGAGGATTTAGATGATCTTGAAGATATCCGGCTATTTGACAATGCGAAAAAGGAAAGCAGCGAACGCGTTCCAATTAAAGAGGCATTTAAAAAACTTGACGCCAAAAGAAAAAAGGCATGAAATACACGGTGGTTTTGCAAAAGCGGGTCATCAAGGCGATGGAAAAAATCAGTGAACCCGACTATTCAAAATTAAAAGCTGCTATGTTTTCTCTTACAGATAACCCACGGCCACACGGATACAAGAAATTGAAAGGGAGAGATGGATACAGAATCCGGGTTGGTAATTACCGAATCATTTATGAGATTTTCGACAATATACTGTTGGTTGATGTAATAAATCTTGGTCACCGAAAAGAGATTTATGAATAAGTGCCGAATCAAATGAATACACTAAGGGCAATTAAAACAGAGAAGGATCACACGGCTGCACTTGGCAGGATGGAAAATATTTTTGATGCCAGGCCTGGAAGCAATGAGGGTAATGAAGCTGAAGTGCTTATGATTCTCATTTCTGATTATGAGCGAATGCATTACCCGGTAGATGCTCCTACACCTGTTGAAGCGATCAAATTCCGAATGGAACAACTCAATCTTTTACAAAAAGACCTTGCTCCATATCTCGGTAGCGCAACACGCGTTTCAGAAGTGCTGAATGGAAAGCGCCAACTCACACTTAATATGATTGCTGCCTTACATAGCGGACTAGGTATTCCGCTGGCTTCTTTTTTACAGACAAAAGGTAAGGAAAGAAATCACTCGGAAGATTAGCTTATTCACAACAAACAAAAATTTCGGTTGCGCGCGAGTTGAAAATCAAGTACCGGAGAAAAAAATGAGGATATCATTAATTATCGAGAATTGATGCTCCCGATAGCCCCGCCTGAATGACGCCCGTCCGACCGATTCATCCGGGCGGGCAGTCGGGCAGGTATCGGGAGCGTGGCTGCAATTTTTCTTATATCTTTGAATTACAAATCCACCGCATGAAAAAACTTCTGTTCACACAACGAAGACTGGTTCACCACCGTAGGATGGCGAAGGTGGTTGGCCTAGTTGTGCTCTGCCTTTTAATTTTTAATTCATTCTTTTCTGAGGCACAAAATCCATTGGTGAAGATGTGGGATTATAGATTTGGAGGAGATTCAATGGAATCGTTTACTTGCTTTATACAGACCAGTGATGGCGGTTTTATTCTTGGTGGAACAACTGATTCACCAATCTCAGGAGACAAAACGGATTCGTTGCGTGGTAGTCCGGGAGATGATGATTATTGGATTGTGAAAACCGATTCACTAGGGAACAAACAATGGGACAAAGATTTTGGAGGAACGAGTGAAGACAATTTGATTTCAATTCTCCAAACAACCGATGGCGGATATATTTTGGCAGGTTCTTCAAGTTCAGGAATCGGTGGTGATAAAACACAATCCAATTGGGGGAACAATGATTATTGGATTG
>JAPLDB010000082.1 GCA_026391975.1 Bacteroidota bacterium
AAATGATAGTTAACGATCCCCACTCATTTGCACGGCCAAACGAAGCCGTTGTAAAACACCTTGACCTCAACCTCAATGTTGATTTCGAAAAGAAAACCCTTTCCGGATCGGCAACACTTGACATTGAACTTAAAAATAATGCCACAAGAATAATTCTTGATACGCGTGATCTGAATATTGAAAAAGTTATTCTGGATGATGCTACTGAAGCAAAGTTTGAACTTGGTGATGAAGTAAAATACCTCGGCCGTTCATTAACCATAAACCTCAAACCCAAAACCGGAAAACTGACTGTTTACTATTCTACTTCTCCTGATGCGGCAGCCGTACAGTGGCTTTCGCCTGCCCAGACGGCCGGCAAAAAATCACCGTTTCTATTTACGCAGTCACAGGCGATCCTAGCGCGGACCTGGGTTCCTATTCAGGACAGTCCGGGCATCAGGTTCACTTATTCAGCAACGATCAAAGTACCAAAAGAACTCATGGCTTTAATGAGTGCAGAAAACCCTCAACAGAAAAGCACAGATGGTGTTTATCATTTTAAAATGCCGCAACCAATTCCTGCATACCTGCTTGCACTTGCTGTCGGGGATCTTGTTTTCAAAGCATTTGATAAACGTACAGGCGTTTATGCAGAGTCCGTAACAATAGAAAAAGCAGCATATGAATTTGTTGACCTTCCCAAAATGGTTGATGCAGCAGAAAAGTTATACGGCCCATATGCATGGGGACAATACGACCTGATCATTCTTCCTCCGAGCTTTCCTTTTGGCGGAATGGAAAACCCAAGACTCACTTTTGCAACCCCGACCATTCTGGCCGGCGATCGTTCTCTCACATCTCTTGTTGCACATGAACTCGCGCATTCATGGAGTGGAAACCTTGTTACCAATGCCACCTGGAACGACTTCTGGATGAATGAAGGTTTTACTGTTTATTTTGAGAACAGGATCATGGAAGCCTTGTACGGAAAGGACTTTGCAGACATGCAGCGCATACTTGGACAGGAAGGGGTTAAGGAAACCATCAAAGACTTTGGTGATACAAGTGCAGATACAAGACTAAAACTTGAACTCACAGGCCGTGATCCTGATGATGGAGTGAGCGATATCGCTTATGAGAAAGGGAATAATCTATTATTGGTGATTGAAAGAGAAGTCGGGCGGGAAAAGTTTGATGCTTTCCTGAAAAAATATTTTGCGGAACACGCTTTCAAAACCATTACAACAGAACAATTCCTTGAATATTATAAAACCAATCTGATCAAAGACGACTCAGCTGAAGCAAAAAGTATAAACATTGAAAAATGGATCTATGAACCGGGATTGCCTGATAATTATGTGCGCATAACTTCATCGCGCTTTGCAGAGGTGGACAAACAGGTTGAAGCGTGGAAGAATGGTACATCGCCGGCAGCGTTGAACACAAAAAATTTTACAACAAATGAGTGGTTGCGTTTTCTCAATACCCTTCCCGATTCTCTGAGTAGTTCTCAAATGAAAGCGCTTGATGAAACATATAATTTCACAAGTGCAGGTAATTCCGAAATCTTATTTGCCTGGCTGGAGCATGTGATTCCATCCCGCTATGAAGCATCTTATAACGCGTTGGAAAATTTTCTCACAAATGTTGGCAGAAGAAAATTTGTTAAGCCGTTATTTTCAGCACTTGTCAAAACGGAAGAGGGAAAGGCAATGGCAATGAAAATATATTCCAAAGCAAGACCCAACTACCACTCTGTAACAGCCAATACGGTCGATGAAATTTTAGACTGGAAAAATTGATCCGGCCTGTTTACTTTTCACTTGACCATTTTCATTTCAGGAACCACATTCTCCATTTGAACAGGTTTGCCGTTGGGGTCAGAATTAGTGTTTCTGAATGTGTCTGCCGATTTCACGATAGTAACTGATTTTACATTAAGCGGATAGTTTTCAACTTCCTTGTCTTCTTTAAGTATTTCAGGTGTCATTGAACCTTTTAATACGTTTGAATAACTCATCGGTGAAGGCGCATTTGATTCAAGACTCTTTTTTAATGGCTCAGCTTCTGTTGCATCTGTGACAATGGTGACATAAAGATTCTTTGTCTGCCAGAATTTTTTCATTGTTTCATTTACTTCGTCCAATGAGACTGATTCAAGTAAGTCACCCATTTCGCTGATGTAGTTTTTCCGTCCATAAAACCTGGAATCCATTAGATATCCCAATTGTTTTTCTGTTGACTGGATATATAGCTTCATGTAGCTTTGTAAAAAAGTTTTGGTTGAAGTAAAATCCTCGTCAGTCATTCCATTGTTAATGAGTTTTTGCATTTCATGCAATGCCATTCTGATGGCGAAATGCGCATGACCGATGTTGATGTCGCTTAATTCAGAATATTGCTTTTTCAACCCAACTGCTGTTTGTACAGGGCGGATCCAGATGGAAAAATAATTTGAACTCCTTGGAACTCCCGGTGGTGGCAACATATTGCTGCCTCCATTGTCGTACCATTCAATATAAGAGTAGTCCCCGTAATTCATTGATCGTTCTTCGCGGATCTTTTTGTAAAGATGTGAATATGATTTACGGTGTTCTCCCAGCCATGAATTGGCAATCATCAGCGCTGCGAAGCTATTGCTGCTGCGGGTGATTTCGAGGGGAAAGCCCATGCAGATGGCTGATCCTAATGCATTCTCTTTTGAAACAATTTCGATCTCAAGACCTTTAGGTGGTCGTGGCAATGCACGCCTTAGTTGAGAGGCTTTTTCGCTGGCGCCAAGTTTTTGAAGATCTGTTTTTAATCTGGCAGCTAAGTCTGCAGGGTAATTTCCGCCCAATCCGATAAGTACATTTTTGGATGAATAATAGCTTTTGTAATGAGCAAGGATATCATCGGGTAATATATTCTTCACTCCGATTGACGTTCCTGAAATCATATGCTGATAAGGCGTGTTTCTGAAAAGGAAATCTTCAAGGGCTTTCTTACTGTATTCTTCATCACTAGAGGAACGTATCACCTCATCCACATAGTTTTGTTGATTTGATTGAATGCGTAAATAATCTTCTTTGGAAAAGGCGGGAGAAGTCAACACATCCATCATGATCGGATAAAATTTATCAAGATAAGCAGACGGGCACTCAAAGGTGAATATTGAAACCTCTTTATCAACACTGGCAGAGATGGATGCCGCCCATGGATAGAGTGCATCGTCGATCTGTGATTTCGTCATCGTCTTCGTTCCTCCATCAGCGATCATGGAAGTTGTAAACTGTGTCAGTCCTTCTTTACCTGCCGGGTCGCTGATGGAACCATTGTTAAACATGAATTTAATTACTGCCTTGGCAGCTTCAGGTTGCCTGAGCTCAACTACTTCCTGAGCTGTGGCATTGATTGTGAACGTAATAAATAGCACAATTGTGGCTATCGTTTCGGAGAGAAATATTTTTTTCATATGATGTCTAATGATTTTGCTAATGGAATTATTTCTGCTTGTCAATTTGAGGAGTAGCAGAAGGACTTTTTTCGAAATTGAATGATTCAGAAGGAGTAATTGTTCCGATTGTCAATGTGTTTGACATAAAATACTTCTGTGCTACACGCATCATGTCTTCAGCCGTTACTTTTTCATAGAGGGCATATGTCCGGTTAATGGACTCCGGATCACCTGTAAGCCACGTGTAAGCTGACAATGCTTCGGCAATGCTGGTAGGATTGTCAATGCCCATGGCAAAACTGTTGCGCAGGTTCATTTTTGTTTCGGCTATTACGTTCGCTGCAAAGGGTTTGCTTTTCGCACTTTCAAGCGCATTCATAATGGTTGTTTTTACATACATCATGTCTTGTTCTTTCGCAACAGATGCTCCGATACTGATCAGGTATGGATCTCGGGAATTTTGAGCACCTCCATTGATGAAACGGCATTTCTGTTCCTGAAGAACAAGTTGCTTATAGAGGTCAGATTTCTCTGAAAACAAAATTGAACATAAAACATCGAGCGAAGGCATATCCATATTCTGATCACTGAAAGCAGGACCTTTAAAGTTAATATCCATGTAGGGAGGAAAACCTTCCTTCTTGATGTGGGTGTATCTAGGTTCAGTTTGTGGGGTTTCCTGTTGGACTTTTGACACATAAGTGCCGGGCTTCCAGTCACCGAAATATTTTTGTGACAACTCATTCACCCTTTCCTGGGTTACATCGCCTACCACAATGATGGTGCAATATTCCGGTCTGTAAAAGCGCTTAAAAAATTCACGTGAATAGTCATATTGATTGGGCATGTCAACGATGTCTTTAAAATAGCCCATCGTTGTATGACCGTATGTATGTGTCTTAAATGCCGTTTCGGAAATTTTTTCATTCAGTTGAACATATGGGCTCGCCGAATTTTTCGTGTACTCACCTTTTACAGCGCCGGCTTCTGTCTTAAACCCGTCAACGGAGTAATTCAGGTTTTGAAACCTGTCCGCTTCAAGGTCAAACATGACATCCAGTTTATCGGCACTGCCTGTCATGTGGTAAAGCGTCCGGTCTAGACTGGTATTTGCGTTGGCTGAGGCACCTGTGCTTTTCAGTATTTCACTGTATTGCTCTTTAGGGTATTTATCTGTTCCCCTGAACATCATGTGTTCGAAGAAATGCGCAAAACCGGTACGACCGGCTTCAATTTCATCACGTGATCCGGCACGAACCACAATATAGAAGGCAGCAAGTCCAGGGCTCGGATAGGGGACAGTGACTACATTTAAACCGTTCTCCAGTTTTTTTTGCAGAATAGGGTATGGCAAAATCTTTTTTGCCTGGTCAGGCGTGCCACTGATGAATGCAGCTCCAAGCAGGAGCATGAGCAATGTTCTTTTCATAAACGTTTATTTGTTTTAAGGGGAAGCGAATGTATTAAATTTTGATGGCAGATAAGCGTTAATGAAAACCTACGATAATGTTAATCCTGTTTTGATTGGAAAAAATGTATGTTCGCGCCACCAAATAAATTTAACATGCTCAAACACCTGGGGTTTCTACTGCTTTTTTCGCTTCTATTCAATACACTAACCGGTGCTCAGGATAATAAAAAATCCGAAAAAAAATTCCAGGTCGCACTCATCGGTTTCTACAACCTGGAAAACTTTTACGATACGATCAATGACCCCGGAAAGAATGATGAGGAATTTCTTCCTGAAGGCGCTAATCATTATACAGGTTCGGTTTACCTGGATAAGATCGGTAAACTTTCAGATGTTATTTCACAAATAGGTACAGACATCACACCCGACGGGCTTGCCATAATGGGCTGTGCTGAAATAGAGAATGATACTGTGCTCAATGACCTGGTCCATTCTTCAAAGCTGGATAAGAGAGGATATAAAATTGTGCATTATAATTCCCCGGACATTCGCGGTGTGGATGTAGGACTGTTATACAGCCCAAAGTATTTTACGCCAAAATTTTCAGAACCACTTTTTGTTCCTTTGTTCGAAGCCGATGGAGCTCCGCGTTTTACGCGCGACGTATTGTATGTGGAAGGATTGCTACTTGGAGAGCCCGTTTATATTTTTGTGAATCACTGGCCATCCCGCCGGGGAGGCGAAGAAGCAAGCGCGCCGGCACGGGCTATTGCAGCCGGCGTTTCCAAACATAAAATTGATTCCATCACTAAAATTAACCCTGATGCTAAAATTGTATTGATGGGCGATTTGAATGATGATCCCGTGAGTCCGAGTGTTGCCAAAGTGATCGGCGCTACCGGTGCCAAGGAATCTGTGAAGAAAGGTGGAATGTTCAATCCCTGGACGACATACTTTAAGCAGGGAATTGGCACGCTGGCATACCAGGATTCATGGAATCTTTTTGACCAGATAATAATCTCATCAGGATGGCTCGATAAAAACCAATCTGGATTATTTTTCAAAGACGCCCGTATTTTCTCAAAACCCTGGATGATGCAGCAGGAAGGGCGTTACAAAGGATACCCGAAACGCACCTATGATTTCAATAGATACATGGGCGGTTACAGCGATCATTTTCCGACCTATACGATCTTTTACAAACAAATGAAATAAACCGGCGTGCCCCGGCTAACCGGAGATACTTGATGGTTCACTTTTCTTATTTTTTGATTTTGTAAAAAATCATGTAGGTTTGTAATCAACAATTAAGAACACTTTCTTTTGGGTATTTCTACAGCAGTAAGGATTTTATTTTCATCTGACCGCAGGTTGTATCATTCACTACGCAACCTGCTTGGGTTTTATCCGAACAACCTCTCTGTATACAAACTTGCTTTTTTGCATCGCAGTAGTGCAGAAGAACATCCAAGCGGCATTAAACTGAGCAATGAACGCCTTGAATACCTTGGGGATGCTGTACTTGGAGCTGTGGTCGCAGAATTGCTTTTCAAAAAATTTCCATTCAAGGAGGAAGGTTTTCTTACTGAGATGCGCAGCAAGATCGTGAACCGCGAACACCTGAACCGGCTTGCACTTAAACTTGGCATGGACCATTTCATGAATGGTTCCATTGATCCCGCTGCAAAAAGCCGTTCAGTTTATGGTGATGCTTTTGAAGCGTTGATCGGAGCGATCTATATTGACAAGGGTTATGCTTGTGTAAGGAAAGTATTACTGGAGCGGTTTATCAAACATCATGTTGACATGGAGGTGCTCGAAGAATTGGATGCCAACTTCAAAAGCAAGCTCATTAATTGGGGACAGCGCGAACGCAAAAAAGTGGAGTTTGAGTTGATTGAAGAACTAGATAACGGGGGCAAGCGTTTGCTTCGTGTGCGTGTGATGGTAGATGGTGCGGAAATGGCAACCGGTGAAGATTTTTCTAAGAAGCGTGCTGAGCAAATTGCTGCAGGTAAAGCTTGTGCGGCACTACAACTCACCTAAAGGTTTCAATCTCATCGTCAGAATAAAATGATCTGCCCACCTGTTGAACGGAAAGGTATGGCAAACTTTTTCATCCAGATGTTTAAGCTTTTTAAAAAGCCCCGGATGCTTTTGCGGAAATGATTCGAGATAGGGTGGAGGAACCAAACTTCCAAGTCCCTGTAGTTCCACTGTTTCATATTCCATTCCGAAATCAGAAATAATTTTTGAAGGAGCGAAGTAATAACTCATGAAATGTTCTCCCTCAAGATGAGATACTGCACCACTTTTTTTCAACCTTCGGAATGCAGTTTTAAAATTCCCTTTCAGTGCCAGCAGCAATTCCCACGGACAAACAGGTGGCATGATCACAAGTGTTGCCGTTCCCCCGGGCTTCAGAAGTGCTTTGAATGAGGTAATCACTTTGTCAATCTCCTTTTCACAATTCATTCCACCGAAATCTGAAAATATGCGGTCGAAATTTTTCTTCTCTATTTTTTCAAGCTTAGTAAAGGAACATTGCTGAACGGATATTTTATCAGCAAGGTTTTTCTTTTCGATCTTCTTCTTCAGTTCAAGCAGCATGCCTTCAGATAAATCAGTCGCATGCACTTTCATTCCCTGCCCTGCAAAGTATGTAGCATCGATCCCTGTGCCGCAATTCAGTTCAAGAATTGTTTCTCCGGGCTTGAAATGGCGCATGCAGTGCGCGTGGATTTGCTTCCTCATCCACTGGAGGATTTCGTTGTGATCTTCTATATTGTCGAAGGATGCAGATTGCCTGGAAAAGGCTTCACTTGCATTGTTGAATGGAGAAAGATTCGTCATTGAAAAAGCGGAATAATGTCCGACTTACTTGTGATATTAATTTGCTGCGGAAAAAAAGACAATGACTAATGCCAGATTGATGATCATTCCACCCAGGTAGCCACGCCAGACTTTTTTAGTTTTCTTTTCTTTCGCGTAAGTCGTATATCCGTTTTTATAGTCCGGATTATTCATCAGTATTGTATCAGTGTAACAAAGATTTTTTTCCGTAGGCCCAATGGATGTGGTGATGAATGCAGGAATCAGTGCCGGTCCTGGCCCTACTATAACTGCTGCCCAGAAGGTTCCCATTGCAGCAGTGCGGTAATTCCCATAATGTATTTCAGCGTCATGAACACCTTTCATGTACATGGGTGATTTTATTGTTTTAGTTTCAGGAAAATAATCGGGAGTTGCAGCTGTAGAATCACCCGGCAACGCCATGTATTTAAACGCACTTACATCAGATCTTGGAATTGAATATAGTATACTGTCATTTTTATTTCTGTATTTGATTTCGGAAAGCGTCACTTCTGAAATGCGCACGTTTAAAATTCTGCCGTCATTGGTTTTCAGATAATCCTGTGCCTGTGCAGAATGGAAAAATATCCAGAATAGCAAAACCGTAAAAATTGTCCAGCGTGCATTTGATGAAATGCATAAAATATTAATTCTGCTGCGATTGGTTGAATGACTTTTCATTTCCTCAGAACGAATTATTTTAATCCATACTTCTCTTTGTACTTGGCATTTAACTGCTTCTGTACATTGTCAAGGTTAATTTCCCTCCCGTTGATGAAAGCGGCATCCACATTGTTCGTTCGCATGTCAAGCGCATCACCTGAGGAAATAAAAAGTGTTGCATCCTTGCCGGTTTCCAGTGTGCCAACAGTGTTGTCAATTCCGAGAATTTTAGCGGGAGCAGAGGTAATGCTCATCAATGCTTCTTCTTTCGTCAGGCCATATCCTGCAGAAGTGCCGGCCATGAAAGCAAGATTGCGATTTTGCCATGAGCCATCAATGCTCAAAGCATAAGTTACTCCTGCCTGTTTGAGCATATAAGGGAGTTTGTATGGAAGATCAACGTCATCATCTTCACGTGGAGGTAAAGAATGCACGCGCCCGAGAATGACAGGAATGTTATTTTCTTTCAGCAATGAAGATACTCGCCATGCATCCTGTCCGTCAACCAATACCATTTTAACTCCGAATTTTTTACTGAATAATACAGCGGATTCAATTTCTTTCACATACCCGCAATGCACATAAAGTTTTTTGCTTCCGTTAAACAAACCTTTCATGGATTCCAGGCGAAGATTTTTTTCTATCGGAGCTGACATCGCATACGCTTTCGCTTCACTAAAAAACTGTTCGATGTTATTCATCTCTTTGTTCATTCTTTCCCGTTGTTTGTCCTCAGGGTCGGAACCGGGATATTTTGCAACATACATCTGCGGCCAGTTGAGGTGAATGCCTTCGTCAGTTTTGTAAGAAGCATCTTCCCAGTTCCATGCATCAAGCTCAACAACAGACGACTGTCCGCTGATAGTCCCGCCGGAAGGAACGATTTGCTCCATCAAGACACCGTTAGAACGCACGGTCGGAGTGATCTTAGAATCAGTATTGTAAGCGATGATGCTTCTGACATTCGGATTGAGGTCCCCAACTTCATAGTTGTCACGCGTAGACCGCACCAGGTCGATCTCAGTCAATCCCAACGATGAATTGCAATTGATGAACCCCGGATAAACATGTTTTCCAAATGCACTGATCTTCTTCTTATACTTTCCTTCCTGCAATTTAATTACCGTTGCATCACCGATCAGCGTGATTTTTCCGTTCTCAAATCCAATCACCGAATTTTCAATGACCTTCCCGTTTCCGATGTGTGCGGTTCCATTCATGATAATAATGGACTCGCTTTGCACCGGCGCCGGAGCTGGATTCTGAGCCAATGCTGATACAAATGCTACGGCGGATAAAGTGACTGTACTTATGATATTTTTCATATATTTTCGAATTACTATTTTTCCTTTTGTCTTTTGTCTATTGATTTTTTCTTCTTTCTTCTTTACTCTTTACTCTTCCTTCTTCTAACTTTTTCCTTTTGACTTCTCACTTAGTACTTCTACTTTATCAACACATACTCGTCTTCCAAACAATGATGCAGCGTCTGCGCTTTCAATGACGGCTTCTGCGTCCCTTCTCCTTTATTTTTTGAATCGGTCATTTTCTGAATGAGCCTTGCGCGTTCTTTGAGTATTTCAGCGCGCATCTGTTTGTCTGTTTCAACGTCAAAATATTTAATTCCATCAACATACGTTTGCAGCGGCTTTGCATAAATACAGAGGGGATTGTCGTTCCATAAAACTACGTCAGCGTCCTTGCCGGGTTTAATCGAGCCAACCTTGTCATCTACACGCAGCAACTTTGCCGGATTGAGGGTGACAAATTTCCAGGCTTCCTCTTCACTTACGCCACCATACTTCACTGCCTTTGCTGCTTCCTGATTCAGTCGTCTTGCCATTTCTGCGTCATCGCTGTTGAATGCAACCGTCAACCCGACATCATGCATGATCGCGCCGTTATATGGAATTGCTTCATATACTTCATACTTGTATGCCCACCAGTCGGCGAATGAAGATGCTCCACGCACACCATGCGCTTTCATTTTGTCGGCAACTTTATATCCTTCAAGAATGTGAGTGAATGTATTTACCTTGAATCCGAATGAATCGGCAACATGCATAAGCATATTGATCTCGCTCTGTACATAACTGTGACAGGTGATGAAACGTTTGCTATCAAGAATTTCCTTCAACGCTTCCAGCTCCAGATCCCGTCGAACAGGTATGGCTGCTATTCCCCCTTTAGGAGGTAGGGGGGAGGGGCCGGGGTTGTATTCTTTTGCTCTTGTAAAATAATCCGCATACACTTGTTCAACACCCATGCGGGTCTGTGGAAAACGAGTCACCTGCCTGTCGCCCCAGTTGCTCTGTTTTACATTTTCTCCAAGCGCAAACTTGATAAATCTCGGCCATCCAGCGAATTTCATTTTTTCAGGTGAAGCACCCCAGCGCTCTTTGATGAGTTGTGTTTGTCCGCCAATCGCATTTGCACTTCCATGCAAAATATGAGAGGAAGTAACACCTCCTGCCAGCTGGCGATACAGGTTGATATCTTCTGCATCGATGATATCAGCGACACGCACTTCAGCTGATGAGGATTGAGTTCCTTCGTTCAAATCGCCGCTTGCACAGATGTGTGAGTGTTCGTCAATAATTCCTGAAGTAAGATTTTTTCCTGTGGCATCAATGACTTCAGCTGCAGGATCAGAAAGTCCTTTTCCAACCTTCTGAATTTTTCCATTGGCGATCAGTACATCTGTATTTTGTAAAATGCCTTCCTTTTCATTCGTCCATACAGTTGCATTCTTAAAGAGCACAGTTTTTTGTTTCGGCATTTCTTTCCATCCATAAGCCATGAAAGGATAGGTAACAGCACCCAGTTTCAAAGAGTCCTTTTTTGTAGTATCTCTTTTAGCCTGCGGAATAAAAGCAGAATCCAGTTTTACATTCCACGTGATCCAGTCACCGTTTGGAAGTTGCCCTGTGCCATTCCAGTCATTGGGATTTTCATCTTTCACATAACCACTCAGGTGGAAAGTTCCTTTCGGCGCACTTTTTTTCTTTTCAAATTGCAGGGTGATCAATCCGCCCTGACGGCTATAGCTCACCTTTGCCAGCGAAGTGTCATCTGCTACATTCATATCCGGTGAACCCTGATCTCCATTGACTCTAAGTTTAACGGCAGGAAGCGATCCAATGGACAATGAGTAAGTTCCCCTGATATCTTTGGTGTCGTAGTCCAGGTATTTATATCGCACACCTTTCACCCAGTTGTCGTACATCACTGCATCTTTATCAAAAATGTTTTTTGAAGTGATCACGAAGTTGGCAAGCATTCCCTTTTTCAGACTGCCGACCTGGTCGTTCACTTTTAAAAGTTCGGCCGGTGTTTGCGTCAGTGCTCTCAATGCTGACTGTTCGCTTAATCCGTATTCAATTGCTTTGCGTAAATTTTTCCAGAAAATATTTTTATCCTTGAGGTCTGCTGTAGTAAGCGCGAATGGAATTCCTGCTTTCTCCAGCGCTGCCGGATTAGTTGGAGCTAACTCCCAGTGTTTCATTTGCCCAAGGGAAATATTCATTGCATCATAAGGGTCGTTCATATCATAAGCATCAGGAAAATTGAGTGCAACAATGAGTGCATCATTCATTTCTTTTATTTCAGTAATGCGTTGGTATTCATCGCCTGTTCCTTTGATAATATAGTTCACGCCAAACTCGTCTCCGACTTTATCGGCACGGAGTTCATTCTGCTTGTCGCCGGCATCGAAAACTTGAGGGAGGTTCTGATTCTTGTTCCATGAATCCAGGGAGATGTTGTATTCTTTTTTGTATCCGCCATTCGTATACCATTGTGCATCTAAATAAGTCTGCCTCAGCAATGCAATAGTTCCCATTAAGGAACTTGGGTAATCCTGCGGTGATGAACCTTTGTCGAATGAGTAGTTAGCCGCCACTTTGTCTTTGATAACAATATCATTGTCCCTTCCGTCACCAAGTGTTACAAACGATGAAGTCCCTCGCGCAATACCGTCCTTGTTAACAGTCATCACTGATCCAAAACACAACTTGCGATACTCATCTGCTTTTTTAGAATCAGCAGAAAAGATTTTATTGGCATCATAATCTGACCGTATTGCCTGGTTCCAGCCATAGGCGCCTTTTGTATTGGAAAGGAACTGCGGGTTCTCATTATCTTTCCTTTTTGCAACTTCCGGCAAACCGTAATCTGTGAAAATATCAATGAGCGACGGGTAGATGAATTTTCCCTTCAGGTCAAACAAGACAGCATCTTCTGGAATGGCTAAGTTTTTACCTGCATCAACTACCAATCCGTCGCGGACAATGAGGATTGCTGAATCAATGCTTGTTTTATAGTCGGTGAAAATTTTCGCATTCTTAAAAGCATAAGTGAGGTGTTTGGGATCTGTGGTGCCGTTAACAGGAAAGGTGATTTGTGCTTTGGTTTGAAAACAAAATGCAAGTACGGCAACAATGGTGCAGCGTTTATTCATGTGGGAGTTTGATTTAAAACGAATGACGAATGTAGAAAAAAGATTTACCTTATATGACTTAAAGTGGCAGATTCAGAATTTTTTCTTCCTTCCTGATTTTCTTCATACTATTTTTTCACATCTGATAGCATGCTTAAGAAGATTTTATCGGCTCCATTTCTGTTTTGTGTCATCTTTTTTATTGGATTTCCTATCTGTATTTCCTATCAGTTGCAGGATCCGTTCGTATCTCCACGATTAATTCTTATTTCAGCGACTGTATTTGCTTTCTCCATTTTCTTCTTATTTCGTCCGCATCAAGAGTCTCATTCATTTCCCGTCACCCCGATCTTCTCTTTCCTGGCTTTCATTTTGCTGTATGCGATCAGCATTTCAAAATCCCTGAACCCCGGAGATGCAGGGTATGAATGGATGAAATCATTTTTGGCATTTCCTGTGATGCTTGTTACAGTGGGTCTTTTCCGAAAGGACGAAAGCAGATTGATGCTGTTAAAGTTTTCTCAAATATGTTTACTGATCCTTTCTGCAGTATACGTTTATCAGTGGTTGGATTTTCTTGCGCACAAAGAACTGGAATTTGTGTTTGATTACCGATTGCATCTTGCTTCTACACTGGGGAATAAGAATTTTTATGCCGAAGCATTGATGTTGCTGCTGCCTTTATCGGTGATTTCATTTTTTTCTATGACAAAATTCTGGAAATGGCTCAGCCTTTTCAACTGTTTCATAATTGTTGTGTCGGTTTTATTAACCCAGTCCTTTGCTGCACTGGGAGCATCGATTGTATCCGCTTCACTTGTTTTCACAGTTTATTATTCAAGCCGGTCAGAACGAAAACTCAGAGGGCTAAAACTGGCAGCAGTAGCCACTGGTGTTATTGTTCTTGCAGGATGGATCGTTTTCAAATCCGGCGCATTCAAAACTTTCAATCAGCGGTTTGAAACCATACAGCAGTACATGCAGCATCCGGAGCTGATGGATTCAACGGCGAAAGCGAACAGCAACAGCACATTTGAAAGAATGCTGCTTTGGAGAAATTCAGTTGAACTTATCAAAGAGAATCCGCTCACCGGTTGCGGAGCCAATAACTGGAAACTGTTTTATCCTAAATTCGGAATTGGCGGAACGCGGTTCATTGAAGCCGGATATGTTCACTATGAGCATCCCCACAACGATTATTTGCTCGTGGCCTCAGAAGCAGGCATTCCGGCACTGATTGCATACCTCTTGTTTTTCATTTCATTGGCATGGGTTGCAATGAAAAGAATAAGATCAAAAGACAAAGAATGCATACTGGCTTGTGGATTCTTATTTGCGGTTACTGCATTTATGCTGGTCAGCATATTTTCTTTCCCGCGGATGCGATTCTATGGATGGATCCTGATGGGGATTTATGCCGGATTGCTTTTCGCACAGGATCAGAAAGAAGGAGAAAGGAGATTAATTATTTCTCGGGAAAAATGGA
Organism: Bacteroidota bacterium; assembly: GCA_026391975.1. Lineage (GTDB taxonomy): Bacteria > Bacteroidota > Bacteroidia > AKYH767-A > 2013-40CM-41-45 > JAPLDB01. Next base: position 14,270 of record JAPLDB010000082.1, read on the forward strand.
AAATACTACTGATGGTATCCATCGGAATTTCTGCATGGTCTTTATACGCCGGAATTATCCGTTATTCAGGTGAGGCGCATTCGCTGGTTATGCAGATCGCAAAAAAGCAACTCAACATGGCAAGGGTTGTCAGGGAATCAGAAAAAGCAACTTCATGGTTTTTCCCTATCGACGAAACAGCTACACCATTCACATGGTACAAAGGAATGGCAATGTTTTACAGCGGAGATGTTTCAGGTGCAAGGATTGAATTTGAAGATGCACTGAGAAAAAATCCTTACCACATCCAATTGCTCAACGACCTGGCAACTACCTATGAGCAAACAAATGAAAGGGAAAAGGCAATATTATTCTATCAGCGTGCGCTTTCCATAACACCTTATTTCCCGCAATCCCTGCTCAACATTAGTGCATGTTATTTTAATATTGGAAGGAAGGACTCAGCTTTTATATTTATAGACAAACTCTACGGGATTAAACTCGCTTTTCACGAGAAGACAAGTTATGACATTTATTTACCCGCCATTCTGAGGGAAAAGATTTACATGGAGGCGAATATGTTACCGGATGACGTCAGGGAAAAAGCCGTCAGTGAGGCAGGCGATTCTGCTTTGGTAAATGCTACTTACCGTTTTGCAAAAGGGAAGAAAACCCTGTTCCTGTCGGAGTTAACCGCATACCTCAGAGGGAGATAATGACCTGAATGCCGCCATGAATGCCGATTTTATTGGAGGAATGGAATATTTTTTTCATCTTCACAACCCCAAACTCAAAATTAGTATGAAGAAAATAGTACTTGTCCTCATTTGTTTTCCTTGTCTTATTCTCGCTCAATCTCAGCGACAAACTGCTTACCTGGCAGCCCCTGATTGTTATGTGCAGAGTTTTATCCCGCTTCCGGGAGGTGGAAATTTACTTTCCGGATATTCCCAGTACGGCACGGACTCAACGCTTATCAACATGGTTTTCCTGAACGACAGCGATGTGATTACTTCAAAGAAAATATTTAATACTGCAACCCATTTTGATTTTGTCAGTAATGTTGTTCCTTTCAACAATGGATTCCTCGTCGGAGGTAAAAGTTCTGATCCTTCTTTTTTTCATCCCCAAATTATAAAGACGGATGCCTCAGGAAATGTTTCCTGGGCAAAATATTTTAACAATACAAGCTACTGGCAGGGACAGATCATCCGCATCCTGCCTCACGGGAGCACATATAGTATGTACACTTTTGCTGAAACGCCTTTCAATGATTTCTACAGGATTGAAGGAGATGCAAGCGGAAGTACTTTCACCGGACAGCAATTTACGCCTGATACGGCTATGTCCTTCCGGGTTTTTGACGCAGAGCAAATGAATAATTCACCGTCGCATATTCTCTGTGGTCATGCCAACTTTAACTCTACGGCAACACGTGCAGGAATGCTGATGAAGACGACCCCTTCAGGAGTTCAATGGTGTAAACACATTACGGCAGGAGGAAATTTCAAGAATGACATCATCGATGTTGCTGCCGGATCTGATGGAAATTCCTACAGTCTTTACGTCTGCGAAAACATGCCGGGAAACCAGTATTCTACCATTGTATTAAAATTTGATTCTCTTGGGAATAAAGTCTGGGCGAAACAATTGTCGCGCACCGGCGGAACATTAAACGGTTGTTCCATCATTGAAAGTGCTTCACATGATTTTTATGTGGCAACATACGACAACCTCCTTGTTGCTTACCTGAACAAAATTGATGCATCGGGAAACCTTGTATGGACGCGCAAGTGGACGCCTTCACAGTCTGGGGGAGCTTCTGCGCTTAAACTATTTAAAGATGCAAGCGGGAACATTGTGCTTGCCGGACTTCTCAATACAGATTACTTTGTAGCACGCCTCGATGCCAATGCAGGAGGATGCGGGTTTGCGAACAGCACCGTGATTTCTGCAACCAATGCAACCACCGTTATCACGAATATCACTTTTACAACAACTGCATTTTCACCAACTACTGTGAATGAGACCCCTGTTTATTCAGCACTTGCAATCGGCGAAGTGATGCTTTGCGGTGGAGTCGGCATTGAGGAGGAAGTACAAAATCAGGCATTGGTTATTTATCCGAATCCGGTGAATAATAAGTTGGCAATAAATTTTGGGCAGAATGAAATAAGGTCCATCGAGATTTACAATTCTTTTGGCGAAAGAGCTCAGACAATTCAATTTCCTGATAGCAAAACTTTACAGTCAGCAGAATTGAATGTTCAGGCACTTTCTCCGGGTGTATATTTCATCACCGCAACAGGTGGTGAAAAAATTTACAGAAGTAAATTTATAAAGCAGTAACCGGATTAGCTTTTCTCCAAACAAATTTTCCGGACGATAGATTTTTCACCGCAGCTGATTTTTACGAAATAGGATCCGGCTGAAATATTACCCATCAATAAATTCAGTTGGGTGAAATTATTTCCTGCATGGAGATTTAATTCCTCATCCGATAAAATCTTTTTTCCTTCCATATTAAAAAAGGCTACTGAAGCGGATGCTGATTTTTCTGAATAGATTTTTAGCGACAGCACATCATGTATAGGATTCTGTAGAACGAAAACAGAGAAAGACGATTGAGTTTTAGGAGATGCCGCGGCCGTTAAAATATTCAGGTCATAAGTGTACATCGAACGACCATAAGTTGCTGCCAGTAATTTGTGGGTAGGGTAGTGGAGGCGCAGGTCACAAACAGGAACAAGAGGCAAATCTGTTCCCATCGGCTGCCATGCATTGCTTCCGAGATAGGAATAGAAAACGCCGATGTCCGTGGCGATGTATAAAGTTGAATAAGTAGTGTCAATAACGATGTCATTGCATGGAACATCCGGCAGGTTGCCGCCAATGTCTGTCCAGTTGTTTCCTCCATCTGAAGAATGATAGACATGGCTCATATTTTCATGGTAGCGATAACCTGAAAGTGTGGCATATACACTCATGGCATCTCTGGGATCTACTTCAAGATGTGTGATCCAGCGAACAGGCAAGGAAGAAGAAATCAAATTCCAGTTTGCGCCTTCATCAGTAGTCACCTGAATATTTCCGTCATCCGTACCTATATAAATGATGTTTGTATCCGATGGAGCAACTGCAATGGTAGTAATGGTCGCAAACACGATCGGATAAGCGGCTGCAAGACTTCCATTGGTGAGGTCACTGCTGAGTGGATACCAGTTCATTCCCTGGTCAGTAGATTTATAAAGCGCTTCAGTTCCAAGGTACACAGTTTGTGAATTATTCGGGTTGAACATAAACGGTGCATTCCAGTTGATGCGATCTGTTGGATCAACACCATTTAATCCTGTACTGATGCCTGCATACTGACTTTCAGCAATCACAAAGGATGAATTTGTTGGATCAACCAGAACCCCGAAGCCGTCGCCGCCCCAGATAGAATACCAGTCGTTGGTTGCGCCTGTTGCTGTAGTGTTCACTCCATTGTCCTGTGCACCTCCATAAATCACTGAAGGATTTTGCTCATCGATCTCACACGTGTAAAATTGCATGATGGGAAGTTTATCATTGTGGGTCCATGATGCACCCTGATCATACGAAACGTGAAATCCTCCATCGTTGGCAAGCAGGAGAAGATTTGGATTTTGAGGATGAATATAGATTTCGTGCATGTCAACGTGAACTCCGTTAGATATCGGGATCCAATTTTGCCCGCCATCCAGTGTCTGCCAGATATCAAAGTCAATAGCATAAACTACGTCTGAGTTAGTAGGATCAATTTTAATCCGTCCGTACCAGTAGCTGTATGCCGAAGGAGAAAAACCATTTGTAACATCATTCCATGTATCTCCGAAGTCTGTAGTTTTTAAAATGCGTGTATTGCCGCCCGAAGAATCTTCAACTGCAGCATAAAGGATATTGGGAGATGATTGAGAAATGTCTATTCCGATTCTGCCAAGAGAATAGGATGGCAAGCCATTCGAAAGTTTCGTCCAGGTATTTCCTCCATCGTAGCTTCGATAAATTCCTGATGCCGCGCCTCCATACTGCCTGCGGTCGGGCCTGCGCACGCGCGTCCACAGCGTTGCATAAACAGTATCAGTGTGCTGCGGATGAATCACCACATCTATAGCTCCTGTAGAATCATCACTCGATAAAACATTTTGCCAGTTCAGTCCGCCGTCGGTAGTACGATATAAGCCGCGATCGGGGGTGTTTCCAAAAAGATCACCCATGGTTGCTGCAAATACGCGATCAGGATTTTTAGGATCAACGGCAATGCGGCCGGTATTGCGGGTTACATCAAGGCCGACATAATTCCAGTTGGCTCCGGCATCAATCGATTTGAAAATTCCTGCACCGTCATAGCAAAGCGAACCACCGCCTGCATTGGCTTCACCGGTTCCACAATAAAGGATGTCAGGATTGGAAGGAGCGATGGCAAGATCACCAATGGAAAGTGAAGGATTGCTGTCAAATATCGGAAACCAGGAATTACCTCCGGTGTTGCTTTTAAAAATTCCTCCTGAAGCCGCACAGGCATACATGGTGAAAAAATCATTCGGAATCATTTCTACATCTACTACTCTTCCGCCGAGGTTTTCCGGACCGGCATACTGCCAGGGTTGCTGCGATGAAGTGCGCATGGCAGACCGTTGATTGTTCATCCATTGCAATGAATTTTTATAAGCAGCGTAATCAGGTTTTGTGTAAGGAAAGATTCGCTGGTTGCTGAACCAGTCGCTGTGGCTGGTTTGTTCGGTTTCGATTTGTTGCTCATGCTGTTGACTATTCTTACATGAGAAAAGAATTAATGAGAAAATAAAAAGGTAGAAATGGTTTTTCAAGGGAATGTATTTTATATGCTAAGATAGGAAAAAAATCATTCAGCACCTCTCCAACCCCTTCATCTCCCTTTTAAAGTCATATTGCAAATCCTCATGCAATGTACCAACCGCAAGTTCAATTTTCTTCAACTGGTTATTATAGAGATTGCACAGCACAGGACTCTTGCGAAAAGGAATGCCTGATTTAATTAATGTATTGCAATAATGAATACGAAGTTCCGCTTCCGTTTGTTTTAACCCCGAGTAACGGATGAACTTATTGATGGTGCGTAGTATTTTCCTGATGCTTTTTTTTGCGAGGTAGATATTGCTGCTGTTCATCTCGCGGAACTGTGCTTCCGTTTCTTCTTTGATTTGCTTGATAAATGATTCTTCATCGTTGGCTTCAAACAACATGTAGGTGATCAGCTCTTTATTTTCTTTTTTATGCTTGGCAAGGCGCATGCAGATGTCAAGAACTTGTTTGGGTGTGAGCGTGGCTATCTCCTGTTTGAGTTCGCTGAGTGTTGCGGCTTTCATTGAATGTTAATTAACAATTTTATTTTTACCAAAGAGCATGGGAAAAACCAAAGAAGGCTAATAAACAGCCAAAACAATTAACCACGGAGGCACGGATCCCGATAGCTATCGGGAGCACAGAGCAAAACCTCCGTGGCTCTCCGTATCTCCGTGGTTTCAGTCTTTTTTGTTTCTTCAATCGTATCGGTGGTAAACGGATCTATTTCTTCTTCTTCAAAGGCTCAAGCAAATATTCCAGCCCATTCAATTTGATTTCGTAAATCGTTTGCAACAACACACCCAATTTACCTGTCGGAAAACCTTTTCGTTGAAACCATTCAAGATAAGATACCGGAAGATTGCACAGCAAGGTGTCTTTGTATCTTCCAAAGGGCATCTTCATGCTTACAATCTGCAATAGCATTGTTGAATCAACTCCGTTGCCTGTTTCGTTTTCATTCATAATTTATCTTCCCCTTTTCCTTCCACCGGATTTGTTTTTTGTCCGTCCGCCTTGTGAAGAACCGCTTTTCTTCGGACCGGATGCTCCATGCTTTTTAAACCTGTTTCTGTTATCGGGATTGGAATTGGCTGGCTTCGGCTTTTTGACCGGTGCTCCGCTTTTATTCTTTTGAATTCTTTCATGAAACATTTTCCTGTCATCGGAATCAGAATCTTCAATCTTGGTGAGAATGCTTTCTACTTCTTCAGAGGAAAGTTCACGCCAGTCACCAACGGGGATTCCTTTTATTCCTATGTTCATGATGCGAACGCGTTCCAGTTTTGTGACATCATACCCGAAGTGTTCGCACATCTTCCGGATCTGTCTGTTCAATCCCTGGATAAGAATGATGCGAAAAATAAAAGGAGACTCCTGGATTACAACGCATTTTTTCGTGGTGCGTCCATCAATTGGAACGCCGCGTCCCATAGACTGAATGAAATTATCAGTGATGGGCTTGTTGACTGTAACTACATATTCTTTTTCATGCTCATTTCCTGCACGCAGAATTTTGTTGACGATGTCCCCGTCATTGGTAAGGAGGATAAGACCCTGTGAATCTTTGTCCAGCCGGCCAATTGGGAAAATTCGTTGACTGTGATTTACATAGTCAACGATATTGCCTTCCACATTCGATTCAGTTGTCGAAGTCACTCCGGCAGGTTTATTCAGGGCAATGATTATTGTGTTCTTCGCTTCCCTTGGTTCAAGCATGTGCCCGTTTACCATCACCTTGCTGCCGGGAAAAACACGGTCGCCGATGGTTGCGCGTTTGCCATTTATAAAAACGTTTCCCTTTTCGATATAACGGTCGGCTTCGCGCCTTGAACACAGGCCGCTTTCACTGATAAATTTATTTAGACGCATGCATCATTCTTCTTTATTTATCGCTGATCAGCACTTGTCCGTTTCCTTTGCCCATGATAATTACTTTTGCATTAGGTGAAAGGGCAATTTCTTTTTGTGCTTTGATGCTTTCATATTGCAGCAACTTATCGGAAAGTTCGCTGTTGATGATGCGCTGGTAATCAGCAATACCTTGTGCTTCTACTCTTTTGCGATCTGCCTCCTGCCGTTCTTTTTGTAAAACGAATTGCATTTTTTGTGATTCCTGCTCGGCATTTATTTTTGATTCAATGGCGGCCTTTACTGATTGTGGTAAGGCAATGTTGCGAATGAGCAGTTGCTCCAGGATGAGCCCTCTGGATTTGAAATCTTTTTCAAGGCTTTCAGAAATTTTTATCTGAAACTCATCCCGTTTACCTGAATACAATGCCACTGCATCATAGTAAACAGCGTTGTCTCTGATTTTTGTGCGCGTTATCGGACGCACAATTACATTCTTGAAATCAAGACCCACTTCACGAAAAAGCCTTGGCGCTTCAGCTGGAATTACCCGAAACAAAATGGTAAGATCGATCACCACTTCCAATCCGTCGGCGCTAAGAACACGTATAGCATCATCGCCGCTTTTATCGCCTTCGGAAGAAACTGCAGACATGGTATAGTTCTGTGTTTTCACATCCATTGTTCTTACTTCCAGCAATGGATTAATAAAATGCAATCCGCCTTCAAGTATTCCCGGCTGAACCTGACCGAACAATGTTTGAACACCCACCTGGCCTGCATCAATCTGTTTGAAACATGCATTGCTGATGCCAATGATGGCAAGAGCAAGTCCGCCAACTTTAATAAGCCGGGGCAGCCATTGGTGAAAAGGAAATAGCGTGGCAACCCGGGTTGAGAACGTAAAAAGCAAAATTCCGATTAGAAAGAGGATCATAGTTTTTATTTTTCTTCGAAGGTAAAAATGTTTTCTGAACGGGGAGTTGTAAATATCTGCAGCGCAAATCAATGCTGTTAGTTTCCCTGCAATGAAAGTTATTTCGTTTGAGATTTCCTAAAAACTTCCGGCGATGAACCTGCGTCTCTCTTATTGCTGTATTCCTTTAACAGAGCTTTTGTCTGCTGTTGGATCTTTTTTTTCATAAACGATGTCCAGCCAAATAGATATCCTTTCCATCCCAATGCTTGTCTTGACCACATCCAAAGATCAAAATGATCTGTGTGCGTGATAATTTTCCCTTCCTGAAATTCAAATTGAGCTGTAATTTTATTTACCACCTTTCTTCCTGTCCTGCTGAAAACGTATTTGGCTGTCCAGCTCGCTGAACCGGTTTTCTCGTTTGCTTCAACATCAGCGAAAATAATCCTTATTTCTCCTTTTCCGTTGCGGATCAGCATGCGCCACATATTCTTAGCATCCTCTCCTTGAAGTTCGCCGAACGCCGGATCTTTAAACTTAATATCGTTGCTATAGTGATTAACCATGCCTTCAGCATCTCCTTCTGCAAAAGCCAGATAGAATTGGTTGATGATGTCTTTGTTGGACATTGCTAAGTCAAAAAAAATTATTTCATCAGTTCAAAGCATCACCTCTTAAGGCACGGAATTTTTTTCTTGCATCGACAACATACAGGCTTCCGGGGAATTTCGTAAGCAGATCCTGGTAAAGCTCCATGGCTTTTGATTTGTCTTTGAATCGCTTCTCATAGAGTTCCGCCCGGTGAAACAGTGCATCATCAGCAAGTACGCCATCGTCATACTGTTCTCCCAGTTTTCTCAGCAAGGAATCTTCTTCAGCATAATTTCTTTTTCCATCCATGATCATTGCTTTCTTATATAGAGAATATTGAATCAGAGAATGATCAGGAAAAGTCTGAATCAGTGAATCAATTGTATGCAATGCTTCATCTTTTCTGTTTCTGTATGCAAGCAGGTCGGCCTTCGAGTAAACAGTCAATGCATCAAATGAAGAATCGGGTCCGGGGTTATCGGAAATAAGCAAGGCAAGTGCCAGCGCATCATTGGCGATCAATTGTGAGGTGGCAGTTTTCAGCACACCCAGCTGCGCTTCAGCCCATTGGAAATCTCCCCTGAAATAATCAAGACGTGCCCCGCGGAATTTAGCTTCCTGCCCAAGTGGATCATTCTTAAATGTTTTATCAACTTGTGCGTAGAGCAGGTCGCTGTCCCAAACATTGCCCGTAAATAAATAAATATCACCAAGCTCCAGCTTGCATTTGGCCTGTACTGCTTTACTGATTCCAGGGTAATCAATGGCTGTCTCAAGATTGACAATCGCTGAATCAGTATTATCAAGATAAAATGCTTCAAGATGAGCAAGGCCACTGATCAAAGGAGCTGTTGTTGCGTCTCTTCCCAGTTCGTCCAGGGTTATCTTATATTCACTCTCCAGTTTTAGTAAATCGTCTTGTGTATAGCTGCCTTCACCTGTCAGGCTCTTATTTCTGACTTCAAGCAACTGCATTCTTGCAGTTATATAGTTTGAAGTGTTTTTTCCTTTATCAACAACATACTTGTAGCAATTGATCGCCGCAGGATAATCCAGGTTGGCTTCACTCATGCTTCCGATGTTCATGACACGGGAGCCGTCTTCGCGCAAACGCTTGTCCAGCGCTTTCGCCTGTATAAATGCACTTTCAAAATCTTTCTGCTGAACGAAAAGCCAGATCAGCATTTCAGAAAAAATACTCTGATCCGGATCACGTTGCGTTCTCCTCAATAGTGCTTGCCTTAGCAAGGTTGATCTTGAATTGTCAGGGTCATTCCCAATACGTGACTGTAATATATTCTGAACACTCTGAAGGTAAGCCTGATTTTCGGCAACTGCATTCAGGTATTCGTCGATCATCTTTTCATATTCCTGTTTTTGGAAATATACTTCAGCGGTTTCAAAATTGAAGGAGTAGATGTTCCGCATCAGTTTTTTGCCTTCGGTGTAAGTGGCAAGGGCATAGTCCCAGTTCTGGTGACTGAAAAAAGCATTCGCCAGATTCATGATCTGTCCCTGGTCGGGTTGCAAACCCTTTATTGACTTATCATATGTTTGTTTTGCCTTATTGATATCTCCTTTGGATTCAAAAACAAAACCAAGGTCAACAGCATAGGCAGTGTTCTCAGGATTTTTTTTCGAAATATTTTTTACCAGTTTTTCCGCTGCATCGTAATTTCTCAGTGCAAGAAGACACTTCAGGTAATTGGGATACGTACCAAATGGGTCCTTGTCGTAGATCTTATCGTAGATCGTTGCCGCTTTGTCGTATTCAAAATTACTCATGTACTGATCTGCAAGCTGCCTGTTGCTAGTCGGCGGCTGTGCAATCAATGCTGTCGAAAGGAAAAACAGCAATAGTCCTAATGTAAAACAGGACTTATAAATAGAGCATGATAAATTAGAGAATGACAACAAATTGTTTTTTTGATTTAACAATAACACCTAACTACCTAACCACCTAACCACTTAATCACTTATTCACTTATTCACCTAATCACTTCTTCTCTCAACCAATAATATCAAACCCCGTATACGAACGAAGCACCTCAGGAATAATAATTCCCTCTTCTGTTTGAAAATTTTCCAGCAATGCCGCAACAATTCTCGGCAATGCAAGTGCACTTCCGTTCAAGGTATGCGCAAGCTGGTTTTTCCCGGCTGCATCTTTATAACGCAGTTTCATCCGGTTGCTTTGAAAGGATTCAAAATTGGAAACAGAACTGACTTCCAGCCATTTTTTTTGTGCTGCACTGTAAACTTCAAAGTCATAGGTGAGGGCAGAAGCAAAACTCATATCACCGCCGCACAATCTTAATATCCTGAATTGCAATCCGAGTGAACGCAGCAGGGAAGCCACGTATTCCTTCATGCCTTCCAGTGTTTCATATGATTTATCCGGATGCTGCAATTGCACGATCTCTACTTTGTCGAACTGGTGTAAGCGATTAAGGCCCCGCACATCTTTTCCATAGCTTCCCGCTTCGCGTCTGAAGCAGGGTGTGTAAGCACACATTTTTATCGGGAAGTCACTTTCTTTAACAATCACATCCCTGTAAATATTGGTAACAGGAACTTCTGCTGTAGGAATTAAAAATAAATTATCCAACCCCACATGATACATCTGTCCTTCTTTATCCGGCAATTGTCCGGTGCCGAATCCGCTGTCTTCATTGATCAGGATGGGCGGCTGAATTTCTTTGTATCCGTGTGCCGTTGCCTTGTCGAGAAAATAATTGATAAGTGAGCGCTGCAGTTTTGCTCCCTTGCCTTTGTAAACAGGAAATCCGGCGCCTGTAAGTTTAACTCCAAGTTCGAAATCTATGATGTCGTATTTTGAAGTGAGCTCCCAGTGCGGTTTTGCATCAGCGTAAAGAACAGGTGTAGTTCCCTCTTCATGAATGTTTTCATTTTCCTCAGGCGTTTTTCCCCTTGGAACTTTTTCATAAGGAATATTCGGTAAGCGCACAATTAAATCCTGCTGCTGTTTTTCTGCCTCTGCTAGTCTTTCACCAAGATGCTTGGAGGTTTCCTTGAGCGCTGAACTTTTATTTTTCAGGTCTTCTGCTTCTGCCTTCTTCCCGCCTTTCATCAGCTCACCAACCTGCTTGGCAATCTGGTTGGCCTCATTTAATAGCGCATCCAGTTCTTTTTGTGTGGCACGTCTTGCTTCATCAATTTCCAATACCTGGTTTACAATTGCCGTGGCATCAAAATTCTTCACTGCCAGCCGCTCAATTACAAAATCCTTCTGTTCTCGTATTTTCTGTATGGATATCATCCTATAAAAAGTTTTTGCAAAAGTAGGGTTTCCTCCATTTGAAAAAACGCAACGAAAAGTTATTGCTTAACGAATTTTGTGCGAAAAGACGTGGATCCTGAAGCCATTTCAAGATAATACATTCCTGAAGGCAACCCCCTGACATCAATACTGAATTCCTGATTCTTCTCTGCATATTCCCGCCCGATTTTCATCACCATTTCTCCAATCACATCATATACCGATATCTCAACCGCTGCTTCCCTTGTGATCCGGGGAGCAATCGGGAGTGCATTCTGAATTATTAATTTATCGCTAACCGGATTAGGGTACAAATTTATCCCCTCTCCTTTAGAGAAGGTAGGGGTGAGGCCTGCAACGACATTGTAAATCGCCGCCTCCAGCTCGCATCCATTGCTGTCGTTGCAAATCAAATTGTAATCACCGCTTGATTGTGCAACATAAAAATAATCTGTAGCCCCATTGATGACGCTCCCATTCAGATACCACTGATAATTTACAAAACCCGTATTGGAGAACAATGTATCTCCACTCTGCTGAATAGCCTGTGGCGGACTTTGCGGAAATACAGTGATGTAATTATTCAACGTGATGAGATCGGTTCCGTTTGTATTTGTCGCGATCAGCGTTACGTAATAGTTGCCGGGCGTATTGTAGCAAATGTTTTGCGGATCTGCTGCAGTACTTGATGATGGACTTCCGCCCGAAAAGATCCATTGATAAGAACTTGCATTGATAGAAAGATTTGTAAAATTTATACAGGATCTCGGACAAATTGTTTGATCTGAAGTTGTAAAAGCGGAAACCGGCAATGCACAACTTACTGTAGTGTTGGGATAGGCGAAATCGTCAAGAAATTCCGGAAGACCATAGGAGACAGTTGCTCCGTTTAGATTAATTGCATTGGCAGTATAGTTAACCAAAGGCCCCGTTGAATCAGGGGTATTGATAACGCTTAGGTTATAGGGTGCTGCAGACATCACACAATATATTTTTCCATCAGGGCCAAGTTGCATACCCATGCAACCGGAGGCAGGAATGAAATACAATTGCTGCGTCTGAAAATCATATTGCATAACCCCCTGAATGAAACCGGAACATCCGAAATAGACATACCTGCTGTTCGGTGAAAACGAAACACCGTAGTACCATTCTGCTGGACCGGGATAAGTAACGGTTAAGAATGTATCTGCGTTCGAAATGTTTCCGTTTGAATTATCGAAGTCAAGAACCTCTGCATAGGGATGCTGTCCTTGTCCGTCAACGAGTGCAATCTTAGAATGATTAGGAGAAATTTTCATCTGGCCAAGGGAAGAAGCAGCCGTACCATCACCATGAACAATGCCGGTAGCGCTTGCAACGGTATTGATGATTCCGCCGGCAGAGAGCTGAAAGGCATAGAAAATATCGGTGTAGTGTTTTTGCGTGACCACCCAATAGTCTGAGCCGTTGCTGTGTCTGCAAACAGCAAGCTTTTCAGAAGCAGTATCCAGGAGATGAATGTTTTTAAATGCCGGCATCACATCACCATTGCCGCCATCAAGGCACATGTCCACGATAGAATAATTCAGTCCATTCTGGAGCTGGTTGAGAAAATCATCTGTCGTAAAAACGTAGTACTTGCTCGGATCACCCGGCTTTGGAAGAATCACCGCAGACTGTGATGAAGATTGTCCGCCACCAATTGCCGTTCCGTCCGGCATTACATTGTGGAAACGATTGTACACCGTTTCACCATCAGTATAAAATAAAAGTTGCCCTGTACTATCGCTGATCGCTGCACATCCTTCAATGTTGGTCGTATTGTTTTGAGTTTGTCCGTTGTTTACTACAACAGGCGCACCTAAACTGAAATCCAAACCGGCATGAACACCAAAGTACCAATGGTTGGCTTGCTTTTGTGCTAATGCCGGCTTAACGCTTATCATGCAATAAAAACTGAGAAGCAAACCAATGATCCGTTGAAGAGTATTTTTCATCGGGAGTAAAATTATTCTTTGATAAATTTAGCACGAAAAGTTTTTTCTCCCGACATTATTTCAATCCAATACATTCCCGATTGCAAGATGCTTACATCAATAATTTCTTCATCATTTTCATTTAATGGCGGCAAAACTGTTAAAACTCTTTCACCTATCACATTGTAAACCGCAATTTTTAAGGCTGTTTCACTTTTAACTTCTAACTTTTGAATTTTGACTTTGTCACTTACTGGATTCGGATACACCACGATACCATTATTGCCAGTTACAACCTCTGCGTTGGCAACTACGTTAAACACCACCGCTTCCACCTCACACCCATTCCCATCCGTTGCCACCACATTGTAATCTCCACCGGAAGGTGCGACGTAAAAATAATCTGTTGCTCCTGAAATTAAGTTGCCATTGAAATACCATTGGTAAGATGTTGCTCCTGTATTTGCAAAAAGCGTATCGCCGCTCTGCGTAATTCCTTGTGGCGCCGGATATGGATAAACAATAATATAATTGGCAATGGTCAACGTGTCACTTCCGTTTGCATTGGTAACAATGAGTGTTACATCATAATTGCCGGGAGTAGTATAACAAATGTTTAATGGATTTGCATCGGTACTTGTATTTGGTGTAGCACCGGGGAAACTCCATTCATAAGTAACAGCATTCAGCGATACACTTGTAAAGTCTGTACACGTTCCCGGACAAATATGATGCGGTGCAGTGAAAAGTGCCACAGGCATTTGCGGCTGGCAATATCCGGAGCAGCTGCTGTCTGGCGTAAATACCCAAAGATCACAAAGATAATTTGACCATGGCGCACGCGATCCACCGAACATATAAAACCTGTTGTCGATTCCCCACCATGCATCAGCACCGATGCGGGAGGAAGGCATATTTGCAGGAGATGAAACACCAAGTGTGCCGTAACTTCCTGCCTGATCAACAACATTTGTTCCACTCACCCAATTCCATTTTACCGTTGCAGGGTCAAATACCCAGAGGTCATTTAAAAATCCTCCAGCATTAAAAATCGCTCCGCCGAATAACCAGAACCTTCCGCAATTATCTGTAACTGATGAACGGTGTTCAAACCTTGAACGCGGCATATTGATACTGTCAAATACGCAATTGCTTTGATAGACTCCCGGATCATTATTGAAATTAGAACCATTCATCCATGTCCATTCATTAATACCTGTATCGAATTTCCATACATCATTCTTACTCACGCCATCATAACTACCCAGTATCCAGAAATTGCCCTGCAGGTCTTTCCACTTTGCATGCGACCACCTACCTCCCGGAACATTGGTTGCATTTGAAACGCCTTTTACACCATAGCTGCTTGCCGCATTTGTAAATGCAGAGCCGCTCATCCATGTCCATTCATTAGTGCTGATTTCGTATTTCATCAGGTCATTCAAAAGTCCATTTGAACCCAGGTCGCCAAAACCATTTCCACCGAAAAGCCAAAGGTTATTTAATGAATCTGTCCATGCAGAACACGTTTCAACTCTTCCTCCCGGATCATTCAAAGGACTTGGAACTCCCTGTACACCATGCACACCCGGAGGATTGTTAACAGTGGCCCCTCTCATCCACGTCCATTCATTGGTTGCAATTTCATAGCGCCAGAGATCATTCATAAACGTTCCACCGCACAACCATAAATTTCCGGTAGTATCAACCCACGTTGGAATTCCTGAGATTCTGCTGCCAGGAGAATTTGTCAATGCAGGAACTCCCTGTATTCCGTAAACAGGCGCCTGACCGGCAATGCCGTTTCCTTTCACCCATGTCCATTCAAGGGTCGTAGGATTAAACTTCCACAAGTCATGGTAGCCCGTCCAGCCACTGTACACCCAGAAATTTCCCTGCTTGTCTTTCCATTCTATGTTTTCATACTCTGCAGGCGGATGATTATTGACTGACGGAATCCCCTGTGTTCCATAAACTCCAAGTGATCCGGATAGAGTGTCGCCACTGATCCATGTCCATTCTCCCGCCTGACCAAATGAACTTTGAAGATTGAATATCAGAAATTGAAAAAGAAAAAATGATAGAATTTTTTTCATGTCAGTTAACTTATCTCTGCTGTTTATCGATTACCGGCCTTTATAAATTTACTCCTGAATATTTTCTCCCCTGATTTTATTTCCAGCCAGTACATGCCTGAGTGCAATTCACCAACATCAATAATTTGTTGTTCATCTTCATTTATTTGTGTTAAAACATTCAAAACTCTTTCTCCGATCATATTGTAAATCGCAATTTCTAAGGCTGTTTCACTTTTGACTTTTAACTTCTGAATTTTGACTTTGTCCTCAACCGGATTCGGAAACACTTGCATACTGCTGCTGCCTACTGCCGCTTGGGCGCTCGCCAGCACGTTGAACACCGCCGCCTCCACCTCACACCCATTCCCGTCCGTTGCCACCACATTATAATCTCCACCGGATAGTGCTACATAAAAATAATCTGTTGCTCCGTTAATAATGTTTGTGTTGAAGTACCATTGATAAGTTGACGCTCCAGCAATTGCAAAAAGTGTATCGCCGTCTTGCGTGATGGATTGCGGAGGTGGAGTTGGATAAACAGTAATATAATTATTGAGGGTGAGTGTGTCACTTCCGCCTGCATTGGTTGCTATCAGCGTTACAGTGTAACTGCCCGGTGTGTTGTAGCAAATATTTGTCGGACTGACGTCTGTGCTCGTCGATGGATTTGCGCCTGTAAATGTCCATTGGTAGGATGTTGCATTCACGGTAAGATTGCTGAAACTCGTACATGTGCCCGGACATAATACTGTATCAGCAGAAAAATAATTTACTGTGATCGCAGTTGGATTGCATTTGGTGCAAGTGCTGTCAGGAACGTATTTCCATAGATCACTATAAAAGTTGGTTGAAAGGTTATCAAGTCCTCCGTAAAACCAAAAGTTTCCTTGTGTATCGGTCCATGTACAGCCACCACACCTGCCCCCTGGTTCGTTCGCAGCGCTTGAAACTCCCATGGTTCCCCACACCGGCGATAGGTATGCTGATGTCCCACGGAGCAATTTCCAGGTGTTTGTTGGGATATTATATTGCCATAGATCAGTAAGAAAATTGTTCCCGATTCCACTGAAGATGTAAAAGTTACTACATGCATCTTTCCAGCAATATGAACCTTCAAATCGGTACTGAGGAACAAATGCAGAATTTGTATCACATAATGGACCATAGAAACCGGCATTGCCACCTGAACTGGAACCACTCACCCAAGTCCATTCATTTATAGACGGATTATATTTCCACATATCATTAAAACTTCCTGAGAAACCTGACCTTCCGCCGAACATCCAGAGATTGCCAGTATCATCAGTCCAGTTAGAATAAATCCAATGTGGAGGTGGTTCATTTAATGGAGAAGACACGCCTTTTACACCGTACGTACCCACCGTTGTGTTTACGTTTGAGCCACGCAACCAAACCCATTCATTTGTGGATGGATCGTATTTCCAAAGATCGTTTCTATTGGAAGCGTCATAAAGATAACCTCCATCAAGGTAAAAATTTCCATTCAGGTCAACCCATGTACACCTTGTTTCTCCTCTGGAAGGTGGATTATTTGTTGGGGATGGAACGCCCATAATCCCGTAGTTGCCTGTATCAATTGCAACAGGACTCCCTTTCATCCATGCCCATTCATTACTTGCAATATTGTATTTCCAGAGATCATCAAGGTGACCATAATTACCGGAACTGTCTCTGCCCTGACTCCCAAAAACCCAAAGGTCTCCGTTCAGATCTTTCCAGAATGCACTACCCCAGGAACGGCTTCCGGGATGATTCGCCGCTGCCGGGATTCCTTGAGTCCCATAAACTCCTTTGCTATTCGGAGTATTGGGTCCGTTCATCCATGTCCACTCATTGGTGGCTGGGTCATAACACCACATCGCGCAGTATCCGTTAAGTCCTGATTTCGATCCGCCGAATAACCAGAATTTTCCTGTTGCGTCTATCCATGAACAGGCTTCGTAAAGGGGCGGTGGATGATTCAGCGGATCAGGAACGCCTTGAACTCCGAAATATCCTGACTGATTCAGAATAGAATCACCTTTCATCCATGTCCATTCCCCTGCCTGACCAAATGAATATTGAAGATTAAATAGGAGAAATTGAAAAAAGAGAAGTGTTATTGTTTTTTTCATTCAGAAATTCAAAAAGTGCTTCCAAAAGTAACCCTTCCTCCCTGATTTCCAAGGCCTTTTTTGGCCAAAATAGTTTGCTTCTCTTCGCATCCGGATTTGTTCCCCCTTCGGGGGTAAGGGGGCCGGCTGCTCCCAATGACTAATGACTTAATGACGGCTGCTCTATTCCCCCTTCGGGGGTGAGGGGGCCGGCTGTTTGTATTTTTTTCCCTTGCCGTTTCACAAAAACCCTTACTTTCGCGCGCTCAAATTTCAAATCCTTAAACAGATTCTGATAGGGAGTAGTATCTCCTTGTCTCACATCTCAATACTCACATCTCAATACTCAATACTCAATACTCAATACTCAATACTCAATACTCATATCTCATATCTCATATCTCACACCTCACTACTAACAATGGCAAATACTGGTAAAATAACCCAAATCATCGGACCCGTTGTCGACGTAAGCTTCGAAGCTGCCGACATGGAACTCCCTAACATCCTTGAAGCGCTTGAAATTGACCGCCCGGGCGGAGTCATCGTGCTTGAGTGTCAGCAACATATCGGTGAAGATACCATTCGCGCTATTGCAATGGATAGTACTGACGGACTGAGCCGCGGAATGACCGTGCGCTCTACCGGCGCTCCAATCCGTATGCCGGTCGGAGATGCAATCAAAGGCCGTCTTTTCAATGTAGTTGGAGATGCAATTGATGGTATCGGAAAAGTAAGCAAAGAAGGTGGTCGCCCGATTCACAATAACCCTCCAAGGTTTGAAGATCTTTCTACTGAATCAGAAGTTCTTTTTACAGGTATCAAAGTAATTGACCTCATCGAACCATATTCAAAAGGCGGTAAGATCGGTTTGTTCGGTGGTGCAGGAGTAGGCAAGACTGTATTGATCATGGAACTGATCAACAACATCGCAAAGAGTTACGCTGGTATGTCTGTGTTCGCAGGCGTAGGTGAGCGTACCCGCGAAGGAAACGATTTGTTGCGCGAAATGATTGAAAGCGGCGTAATCCGTTATGGTGAGGAATTCAAACATTCCATGGAAAAAGGCGGATGGGATCTCAGCAAAGTGGACATGAAGGAATTGATCCAGAGCCAGGCTACTTTGGTGTTCGGACAAATGAACGAACCACCGGGAGCACGTGCACGTGTGGCTTTGAGCGGACTTTCCGTTGCTGAATATTTCCGTGACGGTGATGAAAAATCAGGCGGACGCGATATCCTTTTCTTTATTGATAACATCTTCCGTTTTACACAGGCGGGTTCTGAAGTATCTGCATTGCTTGGCCGTATGCCATCTGCAGTAGGATACCAGCCTACCCTTGCAACTGAAATGGGTGTGATGCAGGAACGTATTACTTCTACAAAACGCGGATCAATCACTTCTGTACAGGCCGTTTACGTACCTGCTGATGACTTGACAGATCCTGCTCCGGCAACAACTTTTGCTCACTTAGATGCAACCACAGTATTGAGTCGTAAGATCGCAGAGTTGGGAATTTATCCTGCCGTTGATCCGCTGGATTCAACTTCACGAATTCTTTCTCCGGCTGTTGTTGGTGAGGAGCATTACAACACCGCACAGCGCGTGAAAAATATTCTTCAGCGCTATAAAGAACTTCAGGATATCATCGCCATCCTCGGTATGGATGAGTTGAGCGACGAAGATAAACTCGTTGTATCCCGCGCACGACGCGTACAGCGTTTCCTTTCTCAGCCGTTCAACGTGGCAGAGCAGTTCACAGGCCTAAAAGGAGTGATCGTTCCGATCGAAGAAACCATCAAGGGTTTCAACATGATCATGGACGGCGCCGTTGATGAATATCCTGAAGCAGCATTCAACCTGGTAGGTACCATCGATGATGCCATTGCAAAAGGCAAAAAATTAATCGAAGAATCGAAATAAATTATAAAAAGTTCAATAGTTTGGAAGTTCAAAAGTTCAATGGCTGTAGACATCTCTTATAACCCTTGAACTTTTAAACTCTTAAACTTTTGAACTCTCTGCAACATGCATCTCGACATAATCACCCCCGATAAAAAAATCTACTCAGGCGAGGTAACCTCCGTCTCTGTTCCCGGAACAGGCGGTCGTTTTCAGATTTTAAAAAACCACGCCCCAATCATTTCTTCTTTAATGGGAGGAAAAATAAAAGTGGAGGACAGCGAAGGCTCAAAAGAATTTGATGTCAAGGGTGGAGTAGTGGAGAACCTCAAAAATAATGTGATCATCCTGGCAGAGTAAATTAGAGTCAGGAAAAAAGAATCAAGAAGGACGTTCATTTGAGCGTCCTTTTTTCTATTTAGATTTTAATCGTGCTGCGTGGATTTTATCATAACAAATCATAACCATCACCCCGAAACTTCGGGGTCAACGTCCCATTTCTTTAGAATTATTTGCGTGCTCGTAAGCCTTTTTTTTATTTGATCAGCTTGCCCCTGATAAATTTCATCGCTGGCCGCTCCACCGTCATTGTAACAATTGTAGCCATCGCAATTATTATCAAGGCCGTAATCCCAATCTTCAAAAAACCACTTTCAATTCCTGAGTCTGAAAGAAAGTTGATCACTTCGTATCCGATATACTGATGCAGGAGGTACAATGGATAACAGATATAACCCAGGAAAAACAGGATTCTGCCCCTCAGGAGTTTCAACTTGTCGATCACAAAAAGATATAGCAAAAAGAAAATAATGCTGATGGCAATGGCCTCCTCAATTGGATTGATGATAAAGTGAACAACAAGGCAAATAATTAAAAGCAAATATTTCCTTTTATCATCAGGATTCTTTTTCAATTGATAGAAAAATATTCCTCCCAGGAAAAGATTCCCGTTTTTCAATAGTGGAACGAAATAATAATAATTAGCAGTCGGTAGTACATTGTACTTTTGCATGGCAAACACGGCCACCATTAAGACCAGCCAAACAATGCCGATCCGTTCAATCTTTTCCTGCTTTTTGAAAATGAATACCAGAAAGATTAAAATATAAAAACACATTTCAACGGCCAGCGTCCAGTAGGCCCCATCCATGTCTTCAATGAACATCCAGTGCTGAAACATAGTGAGGTTCGCAATGTATTGTATTGCGGTAACAGGATGGTAGTTGTAGTATGGTGATAGGGTGATGACAAGTGCAGTCAATGACATGCAAACCCAGTATGCAGGATAGAGTCTGGCAAATCGTGAAACAATAAAATATTTCGGCTGGCTTGACCTGTCAAGAGTCATAAAAATAAGAAGCCCACTGAGGACAAAGAAAAACTGAACCGTGTACTTTCCGAATTCAATTACCTCGAGAAATAAATTGTCTCCGGGATTAGCGCCATAAATATATTTCGAGTAATGAATAACGAGAATGATCAGGGCACTGATGCCACGGATAGAATCAATTTCTACGAAACGGTTTCCGACTGAATAATTTTTAGAAAAAAAACCAAAAATGGCAACTACATAAAATCACTTTCAGAAAAACCATCTATTTTTTGCAAATGGCAATTCAAGTTTTCCCATTCCTGCAGATTTCTTTATTAAAATCTAAAGTATTTATTAGATTCTATCATAACGATTCATAATGATCATGAAAATCAGCGTTCCATTTTCTAGGTAAAACTCCAGTCATGCTTATCCAGATCCTGCAGGCAATTCGCAAGAAGATTGATTGAACCTTCAATATCTTTCTTGTGCGCCATTTCAATCACCTGATGAATGTGTCGTGTGGGTATCGAAATCGCCCCGGCAATAGATCCGTTTTTTCCCATCCGCTGTAGCCCGGCTGTATCAGTACCTCCGGCTTTTAAAATTTCCGGTTGCCATTTTATCTTGTGTTTGGCAGCAGTCTTTTTCATGAATTCAATCATCCGCGGATCGCAAATAGTAGAGGCATCCATTATTTTGATCGCTGTTCCCCCGCCTAGTTCGGTCACTTGTTCGTGTGCCATAGCTCCAGGAACATCAAAAGCGATCGTTGTATCGAGCCCGAAACCGAAATCAGGATTGATGGTATGTGATGCCACATTTGCACCACGTATTCCAACTTCCTCCTGGACAGTGAATACACCATAAACATCATAAGGTGTCTTCTTTAGTTTGCGCAGTGTTTCAATGAGAATAAAAACGGATACACGGTTATCAATAGACTTGCAGTTTACACATTCTCCCATTTCGATCAGTTCCCGCTGCCGGGTAATCGGATTGCCGATGGTTATATATTTATCTACTTCTTTTTTCGGAATGCCGAGGTCAATGAAAAAGTCGGTGATCTTTACAGCCTTATTGCGCTCTTCATCTGTCATGATATGAATCGGCTTGGAGCCCATCACACCAATGAGGTCTTTTTTGCCATGAACGATAACGCGTTGCGCTGTCAAAGTCTTTGGGTCAAATCCTCCAAGTGTATGAAAGCGTAAGAATCCTCTTTCGTCAATGTGGGTAACAATGAACCCGATCTCATCCATATGTGCAGCAACCATGGCGCGTTTCGGCTTCCTGCCTTTTTTGATCGTGGTTACATTTCCCATATTGTCAACGCTCACTTCGTCAACAAGCGGCTTCACCTCACGCAATACAATTTCCCGTATGCGGTTTTCATAACCCGGTGCCCCGGCAGTTTCACAAATTTCTTTCAGTAGCTGAACATTAATTGACATATGTAATAGTGTTTAAATTTATAGTACAGTAATTTAAGAGAATGAACATTGATGAAAATTGAGTTGTTGAATCATTGCCAAATAAAATATTAATTCTAAAGATTATTTAAAATCGCTTGTGCGTGGGTCTCCCTTTAGGGCAGGGGTGCGCGTGGCTTCCGTCCTTTCACAAATTTCTTTCAGTAGCTGAACATTAATTGACATATGTAATAGTGTTTAAATTTATAGTACAGTAATTTAAGAGAATGAACATTGATGAAAATTGAGTTGTTGAATCATTGCC
>JAPLDB010000141.1 GCA_026391975.1 Bacteroidota bacterium
TCCGCGGTATATGATGGGTATGGCTATAATGCAACCGGTAACAGGAATGAATTTTCACAAAGTCTGTTGAATCTAAAAATCAATCAGCTGATTGAATACAATCCCGAGCAACTGAAGCAGGAACTTGGAATTACTAATATTGATGATCTCAAAGCTTTCAATGAAACTGACATGCCCACAAACCTGAAATACAATACCTCTTTTCTGTTTGGCCTTGCCCTTAACTACGGGTTTGATAAAAAACAGTCTCTTATCGCCAATCTGAATTTTGCCAAACTCACGGTGACAGGAAATTTTACACTTGAGACGACAAATTCCGCTCAAGGAAACCCTAACCAGTTTACAAACCAGCAATTCCCTGTAGTCGGCAAAGAACAACGTTTGATGATACAACTTGGATATAGCCGTATCCTTGGAAACAGTGAAAAAGCCAATCTGTTCGTGGAAGCCGGATTGTGTGTAAACAATGCCAAGTCAGAAAAAAATTACGTAATGATCAATTCACTGAGTGTGGACCTGATGTATTTTGATCCGAACATCCAGGGCAACTCAGGCATTTTTATTGAGCAATACACCGGCTGGGGTTTTGGTGGTTTTGCCGGATTAGGATTGAACCTGACTATGAATCCCAAATATACAATTCAGTTATTGTATACGCCAAGTTATGAAAAGGTGGATCTGGGTCCTGATCCATCAACTTCGCTACAGCATGCGGCGGGATTGCGTGCTTACTATAATTTCTGAAAGCTATTTTTTATTACAACTGAAGTTGGCGGGAGGGTAAACGGTGCATTTATATTTGGGAATCAATCTTCTCCTTTTTTTTTTAATAATTCATCTTGCAATTGTCTGATAAATCATTATCTTGCTGACGGATTTTTAGTCTGCGACAAATAAAAATTCAAAAAAGGCAAAACTTATAGTTCGGGAAAAAGGGCATCCGCTTCTATTCAAATTATTTTAAACAAATTTCATGCAATGAAGAAACTACTACTTAGCTTAACAGCAATTATTGGAATTTCCATGTTTGCAAATGCACAGTGCACATCTTCCAATGCAACAACATGTGTCTGTCCTCCCGGAGGTGGAACTAATTGTGACTTGCTTCCTGATATTAAAGCATCAGTGGATGCACTGCAAGGCAGTTATACTGTTTATACACAAACAGGCAATGCTGCCAGTGGTTCCCAGGGTTCAAATGACGGAAGACTTCGCCTTACCGGAACAACGCCTAACATTGGTTACGGGCCATTGGATACAAGGTCTATCAACAAATGGCTGTGTGGTACAGATACCTTATTGTTCGATCCGGGATCTCTTTGCCCTGATGGACGTGTACCAAAGCGATTTGTAAACCAGCGCATCTACCATAAGAATGGGAATACAATGTCTTTTACTGACGTTCCATGTGGTACGCTTACTTACCATCCATCACATGGTCACATGCACGTAGACAACTGGGGGATTTATTCATTACGAATTCAAAACCCCAACGATCCAAATCCGTTGAACTGGAGTATTGTCGGCACAGGAACAAAACTCGCTTTTTGTCTTCTTGATATTGGAAGTTGTGCAAACAGTCCTACTTATTGCAGAGACGATAACAACAACCCTCTCACAACTGCACAGATTCCCAATAACACGATTGGTGCAGGTAACTACGGGTGTTCCTCCACGCTACAGGGAATTTCGAACGGATATTATGACACATACTCTCAATCACTTGACGGTATGTGGATTGATATTCCAACAGGAACATGTAACGGACAATATTATGTGGTTGTTCAGATTGATCCAAACCAGAACATGACTGAGCTTAATGAAAACAACAATGTGATTGCAGTTCCTGTAACGATATCGAACCAGTCTGCAGCAGGATCTCCGGTAATAAAAATTTCTGCCAATAAGCCCGGAACATTAGTACCGGGAAACAACATTACACTTACTGCCACAGCGGGATCATCTTATTTATGGTCCCCAGGCGGAGCAACCACGCAAAGCATTACTGTAAGCACAGCAGGATCTTATACCTGTACCGTGACAAATTACTGCGGCACCGCTACTTCAGCACCTTTTGTTGTAACTACTTTGCCGGCAGCACCAACGCCTTCTTCAGCCGGTGCCTCTATTTGCAGCGGTGCATCAGCTACTATTACTGCAACCAATGGCGGAACAGGTACAATGAAATGGTATAGTTCTGCAGTTGCTGCAACTTCACTTGTTACAGGAGCAAGTTATACTACAATTCCACTAACCTCCACAACCACCTATTATTTAGAAAATGAAGTGACAACGACCGGTGCTACCACCCACGTTGGACCTGTTGACAATACGATCGGAGCCACTGCTTTTCAAACATTAGCGCCTTCACCTACCTGGTATGAGCAATTTGATGCAGTGAGTGACCTTACCTTGGTTTCAGTTAAAGTTTTTGCTTCAGTGTCAGGTAGCAGGACTTTTATTTTACAGGACCGTGCATCAACTGTTTTAAAATCTCAATCTATATTTGTTCCGGCTATAGGAGCAAATGTAATTACACTTAACTGGTTTGTTCCCGCAGGTGCCGGATACAAACTTATGGTGAGCGGAGCGCCTAACCTTTATTATAATACAAGTGGGGTTTCATATCCATATTCTGCTCCAGGCATATGTAACATATTCGGTTCGTATTCCGGCCATACAAACTATACTTACTTTTATGACTTCGTGGTAAAGTCTCCGGATCTTGTTGCAAAGAGTGGCCGCATTCCGGTTACAGTAAATGTTGCCTCAAGCATTGTCGTTTTCATTAATGCAGCTCCGCCTTCACTTTGTCAAGGTCAGTCTACAACTCTTATAGCAACCGGTGCATCATCTTATTCCTGGAGCCCGGGAGGCGCCACAACCAGCAATATTGTTGTATCTCCTGCTTCCACCACTGTTTATACTGTTACAGGTACAAGTGCAGCTTGTTCAGATGTTGAAACTATTACCATCGATGTAAATCCTTTGCCATCTGTATCTGCTTCAAATGTGAGTGGATGTTCCGGTTCACCAATTGCATTAACAGGGTCACCTGCAGGTGGAACATGGAGTGTTGCGAATCCTTATACGGGGGCAAGCACTTCTTACAATTATACCTATACTGATGCTCATGGCTGCACGAATACAAGCAGCAATGCAACCATTACTGTGAATCCGTTGCCAACCGTTACAGCAAACAGTGTTAGCGGATGCGCAGGATCTTCCATTGCGTTATCAGGAAGTCCGGCCGGTGGCACATGGAGTTTAGCAAATCCTTATTCTGGAGCAAGTACAACCTACACACATTCCTATACAGATGCTAATGGCTGTACAAATACAAGCAGTAGTGCAAGTATTAATGTGAATGCTTTGCCGACTGTAACAGCAGGAAATGTCAGTGGTTGTGCGGGATCTTCAATTGCATTGATTGGAAGTCCTGCAGGTGGAACATGGAGCCAGCCAAATCCTTATACAGGGGTTTCCAGTAGCTATACATATTCTTACACTGATGGGAATGGTTGCTCCAATTCAAGTGCCAACTCAAGTATTACTGTGAATCCATTGCCAACGGTCACAACGGGGAATGTGAGCGGATGTGCGGGTTCTTCTATTGCATTATCAGGATCGCCTGCAGGCGGAACCTGGAATCAGACAAATCCATATACCGGACCGAGTGCTTCCTATTCTTATTCATACACTGATGGCAATGGTTGTTCCAATTCAAGTACCTCAAATATCACGGTAAACCCATTACCTACTTTAAGTACATCCTCCACTTCTGTTGGTTGTTTCGGCGGCAGCAATGGTTCAGCCACTGCAGTTGCATCCGGCGGAACACCGGGATATAGTTATTCATGGAATACATCGCCGGTACAAAATACTTCAACTGCAACAGGACTTTCCAGTGGCAGTTATGCTGTTACAGTTACTGATGCCAATGGATGTACAGCTACACAGTCTCAATCAGTAAGTGCGCCATCGGCATTGACATCTTCAGCAAACGTTACCAATACAACTTGTGGTTTCTCCAATGGAGCAATTGACATGACCCCTTCCGGCGGTACTGCACCTTACTCCTACTCATGGACGCCGGGCGGAGCAAGTTCACAGGATCTATCAGGGATTGCAGGAGGAAGTTATTCAGTGCAGATTACGGATGCCAATGGATGTATCCATTCAAATACTTTTTCAGTTGCTACCAGCGGAACAGCTCCTTCATCACCTGTATCTGTTTCAGGTAATGATTTCATATGCAAAGGAACTCTTGGTAATTCTTATTCAGTTGCATCCGTTGCAGGTGCCACTTCTTATGTGTGGTCTGTACCTTCCGGAGCAACAATTGGTTCGGGTCAGGGAACCACTGCATTAAGCATTGACTTCAGCGCAACTCAAACATCAGGAACAGTGTGTGTTTATGCTTCCAATGTTTGCGGCAACAGCGCACCGGTTTGTAAGACCCTTAATGTTGTTACTGCTAAGCCGGGTATTCCTTCATCTATTTCAGGTCCTTCGATAAATTGTGTAGGAACAAGCGGAGTTTCGTTTTCATGTCCATCAGTTGCCAATGCCCAGAGTTACAACTGGACAGTACCCACAGGAGTAACTATTGTGAGTGGTGCTGGAACAAACGCCATTGTTGTTGATTTTGGATCGGGCTATGTTGGTGGATACTTGCGAGTTTCAGCAAGCAATTGTGCGGGCACCAGTTCACAGCGTACCATTACCCTTTACAGCAAGCCTGCAACTCCTGGTGTTATCTCAGGATCAGTGAATGGTCTATGTGCAGGCACTCTCGGTGTTGCTTATTCAGTAGCATCGGTAACAGCTGCATCATCTTATACATGGACAGCTCCGGCCAATGCAACAATAGCAAGTGGTCAGGGTACCAATAGTGTTACCATAGATTACGGTGCAACATTTACATCAGGAAGTTTAATAGTTACAGCCAATAATCTTTGCGGTAGCAGTCCGATCAGAAGCACCACTATACGTTCAGTTCCACTTTCACCGGGAGCAGTTACCGGCACCACCACAGCATGTGCAAATCAGGCAGGTGTTGCCTATTCAATAGCGGCAGTTACCGGGGCTACATCATATAGCTGGACGGCACCGGTGAATGCAAGTATTGTAAGCGTACAAGGAACAACAAGTGTAACTATAGATTACAGTAACAGTTTTTCAGGTGGCACATTAAAAGTTACGGCCAATAATCTTTGTGGAAGCGGTCCTGCGAGAAGCGTGACCATCCGGTCAATACCATCATTGCCTGGAACAGTTACCGGATCGGCCACAGTATGTGCCAATCAAACAGGTGTTGCTTATTCAGTGGCTGCTGTAACAGGAGCAACTTCGTATGCATGGACAGTTCCTGCAGGAGCAGTTGTAGCAACCGGACAAGGCACCAATTCAATCACGGTAAACTTTGGCGCATCAGGAGGAAATGTGTCAGTACAGGCGGCAAATACTTGCGGGTCAAGCATGATGAAAAACTTTGCAGTAACGGTGAATTGCCGTCAGGTAGCACCGGCAGATCAATTCAGCTTGTATCCAAACCCTGCACATGACAAGATCAACATTGCATTCTATACTACAACTGAAGGACAATACAACATCCTTATCAATGATGTTACTGGTCGCAAGGTATATGCCTCGGCTGGCTCAGCGCTGAACGGGCAGAATCAAAAGGAAATAAGCCTGGCAGATTTTGCAAAAGGCATCTACATGCTTTCTTTTGAGATCAATGGAGAGCAACGAGTTCAGAAAGTTGTCATTGAATAAATATTAGTTCGTCTAATCAAAAAGCCGTCTCATTCATTGGGGCGGTTTTTTTATTTTAGGATAATTTGAAACGAAATAATTATTGTTTAAAAAAGTCTAATATGAATGTAACACAGTTGAAATAAAATTCACCTGATAGATTAATTCCACTGCCGAATAATTCAAAGATGCATCTTATTTTGCACCATGCAATTTTTCCTGCTCTGTCTTAAATTCCGAAGTTGAATGGAATTCAATTCCCGGATTGGCTTCACTGGTAATCTTTAAATACCACTCGCTCTTTGCCATGTACACAGGATGATTATGCTTGTCGTAAGTAATGTACCTGCTTTCATGCAGAAGAAATTTATCAAGTAATTTCTTGTCATCTGAAGTAACCCAGCAGGCCTTGAAGTATTCGAGCGGAGTAAATGCGCATGAAGCCCCATATTCATGAAGCAAGCGGAATTGAATTACTTCAAATTGCAGTTCACCGACTGTGCCAATGATCTTAACATTATCGTTTGCCCTTATAAATAGCTGTGCAACACCTTCATCGGTAAGCTGACTAATTCCCTTTTCTAATTGCTTGGATTTGAAAGGATCTTTATTCACAAGCTCCTTAAATATTTCCGGAGAAAAACTTGGTATGCCCTGAAATGAAAGTTTCTCACCTTCAGTCAGCGTATCACCGATCTTAAAATTACCCGTATCATAAAGGCCAATCACATCTCCCGGCCAGGCGTCTTCAACGATACTCTTTTCATTCGCCATAAAACCGACAGGACTTGAGAACCTGAATTTTTTATCCAGCCGGGTATGATAATAGAATTTATTCCGTTCAAATTTTCCGGATACGATCCTGCAAAAGGCAATCCTGTCTCTGTGTTTGGGATCGAGATTGGCGTGGATCTTAAAAATAAAACCACTAAAATCATTTTCTGCCGGCGTTATTTCCCTTTTATCGGTGTGCCTTGGTAATGGTGAAGGTGCAATGCGCACAAACGTATCCAGCAGTTCTTTCACACCAAAGTTATTGATGGCGCTTCCAAAAAATACAGGGGCCAGGTATCCTTCACTATAGAGCTGTTTGTCAAAAGGCTCGTAAATACCAGCGATCAGCTCCACGTCATCCCGCAATTTGCCCGCTGCCGCTTCACCGATGTGCTTATCAAGCTCAGGGGAATTCAGGTCGTTGATCGCAACAACGTCTTCAGCGATCTTTGTTTTATTCGGACGGAAAAGGTCCAACTGTTTTTCAAATCTGTTATAAACACCTTTAAAACTCTCTCCGATACCAATTGGCCAGCTCAGCGGGCAAGTATGAATGCTGAGTTCTCTTTCTACTTCCTCCAGTAACTGATATGGCTCCTGCCCTTCCCTGTCCATCTTATTTACAAAAAGGATAACAGGAGTATGCCGCATTCGGCAAACTTCCATTAGTTTTCTGGTTTGCTCTTCTACACCTTTTACACAGTCAATTACCAGGATCACGCTGTCGACAGCCGTCAGCGTCCTGTAGGTATCTTCAGCAAAGTCTTTGTGTCCGGGAGTATCAAGGATGTTGATTTTGTACCCGTCATAGTCAAATCCCATCACAGAAGTAGCAACGGATATACCGCGCTGCTTTTCAATTTCCATGAAATCCGAAGTAGCCGCTTTTTTAAACTTATTGCTTTTTACGGCACCTGCAGTTTGAATTGCTCCGCCAAATAACAGCAGTTTTTCTGTGAGCGTAGTTTTTCCCGCATCAGGGTGACTGATGATACCAAATGTGCGTCGTTTACTTATTTCTTCCTGTTTCAAAATCGTTTACTTATGGTTGAGCCTTGAAGATAATGAACTAATAGCTTATTATTGAATTTCTTTAAAATCCTCAGTATTAAGTAAAACACTCGTTAAAGCGTTCACAGATTACTTAGTATATAAAGTCCATTCATTTAAGCGGCGAATGTATGCAATTACAGGGGATTGGAGCTGAATGGGGTGTTCCCTGGAATATTACATTTGCATTTTATATTCTATGCAGTTTGCTAAATTCCTGACATTGCTTGCGATGGTCCCGGCGCTATCAATATCGATCCAGGCGCAAAGTTACCGGCAATTGGATGGCTTGTATTATGAGACTCCTGACTCAGCGAATATCGGAAACAAAGATTTCTATAACATGGACAATCGGGTTTATATACCGGGGAAAGAATTTATTTTTTCTTACTTAATCATCAAAAACGCTGACACCTTACTTATTCGCATTGACTCTTCCGGCGATACGAAAACACACAATTGGACTTTCGTAAAAAAGAAGGATGCTGACAGCCTTACGATTCAAAAGCTGGGCATAAAGGTTCTTGAAGGATATGGAGGACTGGACCAGCTATTTCCTGATTTCAGCCAAACCGTTATTCAACAAAGCTACTACAGCGATAGTTCAATTTTGTTCGATGGCTATACGGGATTGATTGAAAACGATTCGAATACCTGGCTGCATCCCTTCCGCGGAAAATATTTTTCAGTACTTGAATTTAGTCCATTTCCCTATATAAAACTTCCTGCAAAAAAAGGTTCAACATGGACCTGGGTACTAAATGATATAAGTGAGCGGTGGTCTGATAAAAGAATTATTGACTACAGCGGAAAACAACACGCTAACTATACATACAGGAATACTGGTTTTAAAAACATCCTTACTCCTTTCGGTGTCAAAGTTTGTTCAGTAATCGAGGCAACTGCAATGACCAGCCTGGGAATTTCAAGACTCACTTCCTATTATAATGAATCTCATGGATTTCTATTACTTGAATACCGGAATATTGATGGGAGCTTAATTGAATTGCTATTGACATCAGTCAAATAACATCTTCTATTCCTTTAGGTTAGCCCCATTTGATTCACCTGGAAATTAAAGTCACACAGATATGCATAAGCATAAACCAATCATAAATAAGAAATACAAACTCGAAAAATATCCCGGCAAAGGCGGCTGGACATACGCTGCCATTCCTGAGATCAGGCAGGATAAAAATGCTCCTTTTGGCTGGGTTAAAGTAAAAGGAAGCATTGACAATTATGAATTACGCAGCTATAAGCTCATGCCAATGGGTAAAGGGAAGCTGTTTCTCCCTGTAAAGGCAGAAGTCAGGAAAATAATAGGAAAGCAAGCCGGTGACTGGGTTAATATAGTTCTTTATGCAGACAATGATCCTGTTGAAATTCCCAATGAATTGCTCCTTTGTTTAAAAGATGAGCCGGATGCTTATGGAAAATTCCTGAGTTATACTGAGGGCCAGCAAAAGGAATTTATTGACTGGATTTATAAAGCAAAATCTGATGTGACCAGGGTTAAAAGAATTGCTGCTTCCATTGAAAAACTGCTTAAAAATAAGAAACTCAGGGATAAATAATGTTTCTTTTGCCCAAAGCAAATTGTTTATATATATTTGACAATATTCAAACAATATGAACCTTTTTTCAATCTCTCAGCTTGAGCAATTTTCAGGCATCAAAGCCCATACCATCAGGATTTGGGAAAAGCGTTACAATGCCTTGAGCCCGGATAGAACCGATGGTAATACAAGATTTTACGACAGTTCTCAATTGCGCAGGCTTCTTAACATCAAGGGCCTTATGGAAGATGGATATAAACCCGCCAAGATCTGTAAAATGCCGGACAGCAAATTGTTTCAGTTGGTCGAGGACAAATTGAAAGCCGAAGCCCCGCTTGATCCGACTTATGAATATTACGTTTCACAACTCATTGTTGCTTCCACCGGTTTCAATGAGACCTACTTTGAAAAAATCTTTTCCAGCTGCGTTCTTCGTCATGGTATGAAAGAAACTTATACCAAGGTCGTCTACCCATTGCTAAACAGGATCGGGCTCATGTGGGCTGCCGACAGGATATCACCTGCTTATGAGTATTTTTGCAGCAACCTTGTAAAGCAGAAGCTTTATGCAGCCATTGATTCGTTACCCCCACCTTCTTCATCACGCAAGCCGTGGCTTCTATTCCTTCCGGAAGATGAATTTCATGAGATCGGATTGCTCTTCGCATATTACATTATCAGGCATTCAGGAAAAAAAGCAGTCTACCTGGGAAGCAACGTTCCTTTAGACACACTGAAGCAGGCAATCTCCGAGGTAGAGCCTGCGCACCTTTTTATGTTTTTCGTTCATTATCAGTCGCCGGAGGAAGCAACTGCCTATATCAAGCAACTGAAAAAGTTCTCCGGCAAAGCGATTATCAACATTGCTGCCAATGAACGGGCATTTCCCACCCTGAAGTCAGGAAAGGAATTTAACCCTGTTTCTTCAGTTGAAGAACTTGAAAAACAATTGGCTTGATTTGTTGTTTGAGTATTTGAATAAATACTTAAACGACAGAAAATGCCCGGATCTGCAAAAAGAATTTTAGCTTCATTTAATACGTGCATTGAGATGCTTATCTCCGCCTTTGAGAATTGTCTTCCGGTACGCCGGTTGAGTTGCTTATACGTATTTTATTTCGGGAACAGGTTTTATGTCTTGGCTAAGTTTCACCCAAATCCAAATAAACTATGAAATCATTATTTGACAAAGTAAGCATGGACTGCAGCCGCCATGTTACACGCTCCTACAGCACGAGTTTCTCACTGGGGATCTACTTTTTAAATTCCAGACTGCACAACCCGATTTATGCCATTT
>JAPLDB010000136.1:0-1642 GCA_026391975.1 Bacteroidota bacterium
TGTTTCGAATACACTCTTCTGAGTTATTAAGCAATCTCCTCCTCCCCGTTTTTTATATAAAATCTACCATTCACGAAATTCCCGGAAATTTATTGAATGAATAAAGTGAAATATGAATCCGAAAAGGTTTAAAACCTCGCAGGAGCTACAAAACTCAATATTTTCGATCGAATAGTTTTGTAAACCAGACTAAACAAATTTATATCTCTCAAGAAAGTGTCAATGATTGAATAAATTCCTTCAATTCCGAATTTTCCTTTACAAATTGAGTGGGAGTAATACCTGCAAAACTTCTAAACTCTCTGATAAAATGCGCCTGGTCATAATAGCCGAAGTCCAAGCCTATCTGCGTCAAGCTAAAATCTGAATGCAGTTTTTTAATTGCCTGCAATGATTTCTGAAATCTTATCTTACGGATAAATCCAATTATCGGTAAGCCTGTTGAATCCAAAAATCGTTGTTGAATTCTCCGCTTTGACAAACCGATATTCCTTTCAATAAATGAATTTATCTCTTCATTCAAATACGTTTTGTGACGGCACTCACCATTTCATCTTCAGTCAGGCCTGACAATCTTTTTTCCAGGTATCTTTCCAATGCTCCAAATAATTCAGTATTGTTTTTTGCAACCAACAATTCACCGTAAAGCTCACTGTTCCTTTCAATGCAATGAACAGGAATCATCTGACCTGTAAAATGCTGTGCAGGCATTCCATACAATAGATTTCCCACCCAGGGATAAAAGCTGACACCTACGCATTTGCATGGCTCCCCAAAATGGAGTTTAAATGACTTTGTGAACTGCCCTGAATAAAAGCTCTTTTCCTGAATAAAACCATTGTTGTCGTCAGAATATTCCATCCTTACATTTCCCTTGAGATAAAAAATCAGTTCAAAGGAGAAGGTAAGTGCTTTATAAAATTCATCCTTGTCAAAAATAAGCAATTTCGTTTTTATACAATTTCAAGGCCTACCAATGGTGCACCTTTGGACAATCTTTTTTATCGTTAACAGAAAATTAAATTCAAATTCAAAGAAAAACACATCTGAAATGAAGAAAAACAGAACACGGCTGATGGCAATGGTTTGCATTGCACTTTTTAGTAGAGATCTGAAAGCACAGGTCACCAACACATCTTATGTTACTCAATACGGAGAAAAGGTTTTGCAATTTTCACTTGTAGTGCCTGTGCAAAAAGAAGCAGCGTGGAAACTTTTTACGACAGATGACGGACTAAAAAAATGGATTGCTCCGGTTGCTAAAATTGACATGAAAACAGGTGGCAGTATTTGGACAAATTATGATGCCAAAAAAACATTTAGCGACAGCACATCCATCAGGCTTGGAATTATAAACTATTTAGAAAATGAAATGCTGTCGCTGAAAGTAAATCTAAACAACAATTTTCCGGCAGGGGTTCAACAGGAGGACAACAACCTTCAGGAAGTAATTCAATTAGTAGAAACCGGTAAGGGAAAGACAAAAATAATATCCTCAATGGTTGGCTGGGGTAAAGGAGCCGACTGGGACATTGCTTACGCTTTTTTTGAAAAAGGAAATGACTGGACTTTCAAAGAGATTGAAAAACTTTATGTAAAATAAGAGATCATATTCCGGCAATTCACTGTTTAATCAAATTGC
>JAPLDB010000136.1:1699-7954 GCA_026391975.1 Bacteroidota bacterium
AACAATTTGATTTCTGGATCGGAGACTGGGACCTGACTTGGAATGATTCATTGAAAGGAATTAATCACGTCACGAAAGAATACCAGAGCTGTGTGATCCATGAAAATTTCAACTCCTTCAATGATCAGTTTTTGGGACAGAGTTTTTCTGTATACAATAAAAAAGAAAAGATGTGGCAACAAACCTGGATCGACAACCAGAACAGTTACCTGCTGTTCAATGGCGGTCTCACCGGCAAGGAAATGATCTTAAACCTTGTGAGCAAGGACAGTACAAAAATCACGCGCATGCGTTTCACAGGCATCACCGAAAATAATTTTGACTGGTTTTGGGAATCGTCAGCAGATAATGGAAAGAACTGGAAAACGCTTTGGCAGATTCATTACAAAATAAAAAATTAATAAAGACAGGTGGATTTTTAGAAAAATGAAACGATTTTTTGAAGAAATCTGAACCTCTGCTTGTATTTTATCAGATAAATGTGGATAAATACTATACGTCTTTCTAAGTAAATTACTTCTGCGATTCATTAGCTTTGCGCCATGTCAAAAAAGCTAACTATCCTATTAATATTTTTCTTGTCAGTTATCATGCAAGGTTCCTCTCAGTCGCCTTCATGGGCCTGGGCAAAAAGTGCATGCTCCCTTTCAGCAGCCACGAGTATTACTTCTATCACCACTGATCCATCAGGCAATATTTTTATCGCCGGGAATTTCCGCGACTCTGCCATGTTCGGGACTACGGTTTTTCACCCCGTAGGAACGGCAAACCTTTTTCTGGCCAAGTATGATTCAATGGGCAATTATATCTGGATGCAACAGGCCAAAGGCGCGAACTCACCACCGTATGATCTCATCACAGCAATCTGCACTGACTCTTCAGGAAATTGTTATGTCACAGGATTTTTCAACGGCGTAGCCATCTTCAGCCATGATACAATCGCATCAACAGGTCCCCTGCCTGATGTGTTCATAGCAAAATACAATACCAACGGGAATGTTGTCTGGCTGAAAAAAGGTTTCGGACAGGGTTCTGATTACGGCAATGGCATTGGGCTGGATGCTGATGGCAATTGCTATATTTCAGGGTCGTTCGAGCAAAACATCAGCTTCGGTAGTATTTCACTACTTGCAAACAATTCCAGCAATGATGTCTTCATCGCAAAACTTGATCCTGCCGGAAATTTTATTTCAGCTCATAGTGCTGGTGGAAGCTCAGTTGACCAGGTAAATGCGCTTAACGTTGACCTATACGGCAACTGTTTTGTGGCAGGTACATTTAATAGTCCGCAAATTGTTTTTGGCAACGACACATTAAACTATACCAATACCGGCATGGATGCTTTCATTTCTAAATTTGATTCTTCAGGAATGGCATTGTGGGGTCGCGCCGGCTCAGGACCGGGAAACCAGGAACCATCAGGCATCGCTTCAGATCTGAACGGAAACTGCTATACCACCGGAATTTTCAAAGGCGACACAATGTTCCTTGACACCACTACACTTGTCACTTATGGTTATTATGATTTTTTCACTTCGATACATGATGCTTCAGGAAATCAGTTATGGGCAGGAC
This sequence comes from Bacteroidota bacterium, assembly GCA_026391975.1. Lineage (GTDB taxonomy): Bacteria > Bacteroidota > Bacteroidia > AKYH767-A > 2013-40CM-41-45 > JAPLDB01. The sequence continues at coordinate 3,275 of JAPLDB010000136.1, forward strand.
ATCAGGGAAGTGCAACATTTGGAACTGAAAATTGCAATGCCATTACCACAGACACATCAGGGAACTTCTATACAACCGGACAGTTCAGAAATCCGGCAACTTTTGATACTATTGCTGTAACCAGTGTTGGTGCCGTAGATGTTTTCATTTCAAAATTCAATGCATCTGGAAATGCTGAATGGGTTCAGACATCAGGAACTGCGTCCAATACATTAACATCGTCTGCTTTACACAGGGATCAGAACGGAAATCTATTTATCACAGGAACGTATGAGCAGAATACTACGTTTGGAAATGACAGTCTGCTCATCAGTCCGGGCTATTACGCCGGCTACTACATTGCAAAGCTCGGTACGCTGAATACAACAGGCGTTCAGATACCAAATACAAACTTCAGCGCCATTCAAATATTTCCCAACCCTGCATCAGATAAACTGCACATTGCCGGGCTAAATGGCAAAGCAAACATTGTTGTTTATGATATGACTGGCAGCAAGGTTTTAGAAATTGTATCTTTTGAAAATCAAACCCTGGATATCGGAAATTTCAAACCGGGTATTTACTTCCTTCAGATAAATACAAAAGGAGAATTTGTGCAAAATAAATTTATCAAGCTGTAGCTGTAATCCAACGCACAGAAGTAATATAACAGGACATTCCTATTGATGGCTAAGAGAAAACAAAGACTTTTCTGCGAATCGACCTTAAGGCTGGTGTTATATATCTAAAAAATATATGCCACAGATTCATAGATTTAATTCGCGCTTGAAAAACCAGTCTGTGAATCTGTGGCCAATATTTTTACATATAATCTGTAGCTAATCCGCAAGGAATTTTCTTTAAATTCAATTTTAATTGAAAAGTATTTTCAAAATTTTCAGGAATCTTTTTGAATTCATCTTTATTGCAGTCATTTTTTATGTCACTTTCAATTTCAGTCTGGTTGCCTATGGCATTGTCCAGCTAAGGGGGCAACTTTCCATCGTATGGAATGCAAAACCCATTGAGGAAGTCTTTGCTGATCCTGCCTTTCCTGATTCATTAAAAGCAAAACTAACACTGATCGAAGACATAAAACAATTCGCAATTGACTCGCTTGGATTAAAACCAACAAAAAATTATTCCACCATCTATGATCAGCATGGCAAACCCCTGCTGTTGAATCTCACTGCCGCAGACAAATTCAGGTTGAAAGCATACAACTGGACCTTCCCGCTGTTGGGAAATGTTTCATACAAAGGATTTTTTGATTTTGCCAAAGGGGAACATGAAGCATCTCAGTTGAAAAAGCAAAACTTCGATGTAGAATTTTCATCTGTCAGCGCATGGAGTACGCTGGGTTGGTTCCGGGATCCTGTTTTTTCAGGCATGCTTAAACGCAATGAAGGACAGCTGGCTGAACTCATCATCCATGAGATGACACATGCCACGATCTACCTGAAAAGTTCAGTTGACTTCAACGAAAACCTGGCTAGCGCCATTGGCGAAACGGGAGCAGAAATATTTCTTGCAAGTAAGTTCGGAATACAATCAGCACAACTGGAGACTTACCGCAATGAGCAGGAAGATTACAATCGTTACGCAAAACATCTGCTTGGTGGAACGAAATTGCTTGATTCACTTTACCGGTCAATAGAAAATTTAGCAGATGTTGAGAAAGAAAGTCTGAAGAAAGATATGATACAGCGTATTGTGAATTCACTCGACACCATTCCATTTCACAACATAAAATACAAAACACGCTTTGAGAAAGAGGAGCTGCCAAACAATGCATACTTCCTGTCTTTTGTGAGGTATGATTCGCAGAAGGAGGAGATGAAAAGAGAGCTTAATGAAAAATTTAAGGGAGAGATAAATTCCTATCTGAACTTTTTAAATGAGAGCCACTAATTTCACAAATTCTCGCGAATATTTATTTATTTTTTCGTAATTTCGTGTATCCCGTCCCGATATATCGGGAGCTATCGGGACGTGGCAGAAAAATCCAAGCAACTATGTCCCACGACAAACTCCCCATGAAATCCCTCCGCCTTGAAGCGCTGGGCGATGGCATCTTCGCCATTGCAATGACACTAATGGTCCTTGAATTAAAATTTCCGGAAGTGGAAATGAATACCTGGCAAAACTTAATTCATGCTTTGGACTTAGTTAAATACAACTTTCTCTGTTACTTCATTAGCTTTATTGTACTTGGCATTATGTGGTTCGGGCACCGCGTCATGTTTGAATACATCGGAAGAAGCAACAGACAATTTATTTACCTGGGCGTACTTTTTTACATGGTTGTTTGCCTTGTTCCCTTCAGTACACGCTTACTGGCCGAACATCCATTGAAATGGTTTTCAATTCTCATTTACGGAGCCAACCTGAGCATGTGCAACCTTACACTATACATTCAATGGAATTATGGGCGCAGAAGAAAATCATTGCTCGAACGCGAGATTACACATGAAGTGAATGACATCGCAACATTCCTTTTTCTTATTTCCCCTGTTGTGTACCTCATTGCAATCGTGTTCAGTTTTTTTGTTCCACTTGTGAGCTTGTTTATGTTTGCCGTCACCCCGCTCATCTATATCCTGCCAAATAAGATTGACAAGTTTCTTCCATAATATCATAGCCTTTTCAGCTTGTCGAGTATCATTGGTAATTGGTATATTCGTTTTGATTAGTATTTAGTAACCATGGATCTACGTGAAGAAATCCTGAAAGAACACTCTAAAAAGCAAACTAACAAAATCATCAAATGGGTTGGCAATAACCAGCAAAAATTTGATGAACTGGTTTCACTTTTCCTCAAAGGAGAATACCGTGTGACGCAGCGTGCGGGTTGGCCATTGAGTTACATCGCCATTGAACACCCGCAACTCATTTCAAAACACCTGAAAAAATTACTGCTTAACTTAAAGAAAAAGGACCTGCACAATGCTGTCATCCGAAATACGCTTCGGCTTTTGCAATTTATTAAAATCCCAAAGCATCTCGAGGGATTGGTTGCTGAAATTTGCTTTCAGTTGCTCAACGACAAAAAGCAACCTGTGGCAGTACAGGTCTTTGCGATGTCAGTAATTGGAAACCTCTGCCTGAATTATCCGGAACTCAGGCAGGAATTAAAATTGAGTATAGAAGCACAAGTGCCTTATGCTACGTCAGGATATAAAGCAAGGTCAAGGATGGTGCTGAAGGAAATATCAAAGCAAGCCTGAAAATAAAATTCAATGACATTGAACCGGCAAATTAACACAATCGCCATACTTTAAAAACTAAAAAGTATTAATATATTTGATTTCCTATTACGAATGTATTCACATATTAAAAATTAATATAGGAAAGCATGACAGAAACAACTTCAATCGATCCGGCAGTTATTGAGCAGTGGATAAAAAATAATTTTGATCCTGAACGGATCAGACAACAAATGATCGCGCAAGGCAGTGATGAAGTAACAATAGAAGAACACCTGCAGGCTTTTAAAAAGAAGAAACAACTAAGGAAGCAAGGGGTAGGTTTTATATACATTGCCGCCGGATCGATCCTCGGATTTATTGGATGCGTGATCGCCATGGTGAATCCGTTTCCTGAATTTTATCACATGCTTCTCTATGGGTTTGGATCCATATCCATGCTCATCGTTTTTTGGGGCTTGTACCAGGTGTTTGAATAACAATAAGCTTCATTTCTTAAGCACCTACAGAGACTGATGCACAAACCTTTTCCTTATTTAAATCCGGAAGGATCAGCATAACCCACATTCGTAAATTATTTTTTTCTTGAACATAAAATAAAAAAGCTTTCGTTTCGTTTACCTTTCAATACCGATTCGGTATCTGTAATAGTCCAATGCGCCTTCCGGTCCACAGGACTCCTCATGGAGCTTTTGAACAATAACAGCTACTCTATCGGCATTATACCAGAAACATTATTGTATTAATTTGAACTGAGTAATGGTATAACTTCACCAAACTGAAATAACTCCGCTTCACAACATATCTACCTCCCTTTCATTCTTAACAATTTAAACAAGGAGGTATTTATGTCAACCAACCCCATCCGCAAGCCAAGCGCTGCTTCTGAATCATTCATCACTGCCCTGGCAATCCTTTTCTTCGCTTCACTCGCCATTTTGTTCCTATGGCTGGACAACAAAAAGCGCCCTGAGAAGCAAACACAAATGTCAAACCATTCGGCGAATGACAAACCTGTTGCTTTCTCCGGAAATGCAATGCTGGATTTTCCGTTTGTAATTTACAACGGGGGTTAAAAGAGAAAAAATTTTATTTTATTGGTTTTACAGGAAATTACCATCAGGTAGTTTTGCAACTGAGTTAATTAATAGTGGACATAAAAATAATTTAAAGTTATCCCCACAATTGATAATTAAAATTCAGTTAAACAATTTAAAACCCAAAAAAAATGAACTCTCAAGACGAATTAAAAGCCGAAAATCTCCTTCTCAAACTGAAACTTGAAATGGAACATGGAATGATGATGTGCGATATGTCAAAACTCGATCCCGTAATTGAAAATCAATGGCTTTCAAACATCTATAATTTCGAAAGTCAGTTTGAAAACGCGAAACAAATTAAGGTGTACGATCTGATCGGTCGGCCCGATTTTAAACCGCTTCATGAGCTGACAATACAAGAAATAAGTGAGGAACTCAGCAGGCTTTTGAACATC
>JAPLDB010000136.1:7961-17652 GCA_026391975.1 Bacteroidota bacterium
TGTCGTATAAGGGCTGGATGCGTTGACGCGGCGTTCTCGCCTTGAGCTCTATAACGAAGTCATCAATCCGACCTCCAACGCGCCTCTTTGCATTTGTGAATATGATGATGAACTCATCTACAGATTTATTACGGAAGAATTTTTCGAACATGAAGTTGATGATATCCAGGTTGACGGAATGATAAATCATTTTGTTTATGAAACATTCCACGCGAATCATGACTACGATCTCAGAAGGTATGCAACGGAGTTCATTGAAAAAGTTTTAAAGGGAAGCTGGATTCCGGAATTTGACAAGTCAGACCTTACATCTGAAGTCACATTCAGAGGCAAACAATATGACGGTGATTCAATCTCCTGCATCATACAAACGTTTCAGGAGGCATTTCATCCCGCAGAAATAAAAGAGAGCTCAATCGAACATGTGGGGTTCGACCTTGAAGAACAGTTTGCTTCGGTTCGCTTGCAATTGAGTTATTCAACAAGGCCGGAAAATGGAAAAGCACCGGTTTATTCAGGCAAGGCATTCCTTAACTTTAAAATGGAATTTGACTACTGGCGTATCTGCAGCTTTCAGTTGCCGGGTTTCGGGGGTGAATAATTTCATCCGCGTTAAGATAAAATGCCTGACTTAATCTAACTCACTTACAGCTGATTGCCAGAGAGGTTACTATCAGGCAAATACTACTTCTTAGACATAAAATAACCGGTTGTCAGGCTTTGAAGGCGTTTTTTATCTTTGCGCTTGATGAAAAAGCCAGAGATATACCACCCGAAAAACAAGATCAGAATTGTAACCGCTGCCTCCCTGTTTGACGGACATGACGCTGCCATCAACATCATGCGCAGAATCATTCAGGCCAGCGGAGCAGAAGTAATACACCTCGGACATGACCGAAGCGTTGTTGAAGTAGTTGATTGCGCCATCCAGGAAGATGCACAGGCCATAGCCATGACAAGCTACCAGGGCGGGCACATGGAATATTTCAAATATATGTTCGATCTCCTGAAAGAAAAAGGATGCGGACATATCAGGATCTTTGGCGGTGGTGGTGGAACCATTTTACCGGAGGAGATCAGAGAACTGCAGGAATACGGCATTGCCCGCATTTACCATCCCGATGATGGACGCACCATGGGATTGCAGGGTATGATAAATGACCTTTTGGAAAAGGCGGGAAGCCCATCCCCTTCCCTTCCCAATGGGAAGGGTGAAAAAAACAGCCGGCAAGAACATGAATATGGTTTTCTATCGAATGGATGGATAAAGGATCTGCAGGAAAGAAAGTGGTCAACAATTGCGCAACTGATATCCTATGCAGAAAATGATCACGAGCATTTCAAAGAATTATTTGCAAAGGTCCCATCAGTTGGACACTCGCCAAAAGAAAATGAAAAAACCTTAAACTCAAGCTCCACTCCCACTTCGGGGGCCCGGGGGGCTTCTACTCCCGTACTAGGAATCACCGGAACCGGTGGCGCCGGAAAATCCTCTCTCGTCGATGAACTGGTACGCAGGTTTTTATTGGACTTCAAAGACAAGAATATTGCCATCGTCTCCGTAGATCCTACAAAACGAAAAACAGGCGGTGCATTATTGGGTGACCGTATTCGCATGAATTCAATCTCCAACCCGCGGGTATATATGCGGTCGCTTGCCACACGCCAGAGTAACCTCGCATTGAGTAAACATGTGCAGGATGCAGTGGATATTTTGAAAGCAGCACATTACGACCTTATCATTTTAGAGACCTCCGGAATTGGACAAAGCGATACGGAAATTGTTGAGCACAGCGATGTTTCATTGTATGTGATGACTCCTGAATATGGCGCAGCATCACAACTCGAAAAAATTGACATGCTCGACTTCGCCGACATCATTACCCTGAACAAATTCGACAAGCGCGGCGCCCTTGATGCACTGAGAGACGTCAAGAAGCAATACAAACGCAACCACAACAAATTTGACATGAAGGATGAAGATGTTCCTGTTTTCGGAACGATCGCCTCGCAGTTCAACGATCCAGGGATGAACCGCTTATACAGATCCATCATCGATAAAATGAATTCAATGTGTGATTCAAAACTTGAATCGCATTTTGAAATATCGGGAGAGATGAGCGAAAAGATTTACATCATCCCTCCTGCCCGTATCCGTTACCTCAGCGAAATTGCTGAGACCGTTCGCGGGTACAATAAATGGTCAAAAGCACAAAGTGAAATTGCAAACAAACTTTATGCTTTGCATTCAACTGTTCAGCAGTTCAACAATTCATCTATCAAGGACAAAGAAAAAATTATTGAAAAGGTTGAAGCACTCTATCACGAAACAGAATTGCTGCTTGATGGACAAAACAAAAAATTGCTGAAGAACTGGAAGAAAAAAGTGCAGCAATACCATGACGAGGTTTTCGTTTACAAAGTACGCGACAAAGACGTAAAAGTAAAAACACATACTGAATCTCTTTCTCATTCGATGATCCCGAAGGTGGCAACGCCACGCTATGAAGCATGGGGAGAAATACTGCAGTGGAGCCTTCAGGAAAATTTTCCGGGGGAGTTTCCATACACTGCAGGAGTATTTCCATTTAAGCGTGAAGGTGAAGATCCTACCCGCATGTTTGCAGGAGAAGGCGGACCGGAACGGACAAACAGAAGATTTCACTACGTAAGTCATGGCCTGCCTGCAAAAAGATTGTCCACGGCATTCGACAGCGTGACATTATATGGACATGACCCTGAGTATCGCCCTGATATTTATGGAAAGATCGGCAATAGCGGCGTTTCGATTTGTTGTCTTGACGATGCGAAGAAATTGTACAGCGGTTTTAACCTTTCCGATCCGAAGACATCGGTGTCAATGACGATCAACGGACCGGCGCCAATGCTGACAGCTTTTTTTATGAATGCAGCCATTGACCAGCAATGTGAGTTGTATATCAAAGAGAATGGACTTGAGAAAGAAGTTCAGAAGAAAATTGATGACATCTATAAGAACAGGAAAGTTAACCGTCCTGCATACCAGGGCCCGTTACCTGATGGAAATGATGGATTGGGATTGATGTTGCTTGGCGTCACAGGTGATATGGTTTTACCTGAAGATGTTTACAAAAAGATCAAAGAACAAACCCTGCATGCTGTACGCGGAACCGTTCAGGCAGACATATTAAAAGAAGACCAGGCACAGAACACTTGTATATTTTCTACAGAGTTTGCATTGCGGCTGATGGGCGATGTGCAGGATTATTTCATTAAACACAAGATCAGAAATTTCTATTCTGTTTCAATCAGCGGATACCACATTGCAGAAGCAGGTGCCAACCCGATCACACAGCTTGCACTGACGATTTCCAATGGATTTACATATGTAGAGTATTATCTCTCAAGGGGAATGGACATCAATAAGTTTGCGCCAAACCTGTCTTTCTTCTTCAGCAACGGAGTTGATCCGGAATATTCAGTGATCGGAAGAGTGGCAAGGAAAATATGGGCGAAGGCAATGAAGCTGAAGTATGGCGCTGATGAACGTTCACAGATGCTGAAGTATCACATTCAGACTTCAGGACGTTCACTGCATGCACAGGAGATTGACTTCAACGACATCAGAACAACATTGCAGGCATTGTATGCCATCTATGACAACTGCAATTCACTGCATACAAATGCATACGATGAAGCGATCACTACACCTACGGAGGAAAGTGTCCGCAGGGCGATGGCGATCCAACTTATCATCAACCGGGAATTAGGTCTGGCAAAAAATGAAAATCCGATGCAGGGTTCATTCATCATTGAAGAGCTTACAGACCTCGTAGAAGAAGCTGTAATGGTGGAGTTTGACCGCATCAACGAGCGCGGAGGTGTTCTCGGTGCCATGGAAACGATGTACCAGCGTGGAAAGATCCAGGAAGAAAGCTTGTACTACGAAACATTGAAACACACAGGTGAATATCCGATTATTGGCGTCAATACATTCTTATCAAGCAAGGGTTCTCCTACAGTTCTTCCGAAAGAAGTGATCAGGGCAACGACCGAAGAAAAGGAATACCAGATTGCAATGTTGACTGATTTGCAAAAGCGAAATGAACACAAGAGAGACGAGGTTCTGAAACACCTTCAGCTAACGGCAGTGCAGAATAAAAACCTCTTTGCTGAATTGATGGAAGTCGTTAAGTATTGTTCGCTGGGACAAATTACCAATGCGCTGTTTGAGGTTGGAGGACAATATCGAAGAAATATGTAACCGGAGATCCCGAGAGCGAAGCGATTCGGGATAGGAGGTCAGTATAGAAGAAACATGTAATGTACGAAAAACGAAACCATGCGATCCCGATAGCTATCGGGATACAAAATACGAATTCCCAATGAGGATCAAAATAATTTGTAGTAATTAGTGAAATTAATGGCAAAAAAAATAATTGTCTTAGGCGGTGGAATGATCGGAAGTGCAATGTGCGCCGATCTTTCAAATGATTACGATGTAACCTGTGCAGATTACAACAATGATGTTTTAATATCCATCGCATCAAAAATCAAAGTCAAAACCCTGCAATGTGATTTCAGCAAAGCAGATGAAGTAAAAAAAGTCATTGCCCCATTTGACCTGGTGATTGGCGCTGTACCGGGCTTTCTTGGCTTTGAAGTTTTGAAAACAATAATTGAGTCGAAAAAGAACTGTGTGGATATTTCCTTTTTCCCTGAAGATGCATTGTTGCTTGATGAATTGGCGAAGAAAAACGATGTGACAGTAGTTGTTGATTGTGGCGTAGCTCCCGGAATGTGCAACATGATGGCCGGATATCATTATAAACGGATGAAGATGACAAGCTATGAATGCCTTGTTGGTGGCCTTCCTGTTGTAAGAACCAAACCATTTGAATACAAAGCACCCTTCTCCCCTGTTGATGTCATTGAAGAATATACCAGACCTGCGAGATATATTGCGGATGGCAAACTCGTCACCAAAGAAGCCCTCAGCGAACCCGAGCTGCTCAACTTTGAACAGGTTGGAACACTTGAGTCATTCAATACCGATGGGCTTCGCTCACTGGCATTGACAATGCCCGATGTGCCGAACATGAAAGAAAAAACTTTGCGATACCCGGGCCACATTGACCTCATGCGGATCTTCCGTGAGAGCGGACTTTTCTCCAAAGAAAAAATCTCCCTCCCATTAGGGGAGGGTCGGGGTGGGGCCGCAGAAGTATCACCGCTGGAAATTTTCTCCAAATTACTTTTCAAAGAATGGAAATACCAGCCCGGCGAAGAAGACTTCACCATCATGCGGGTAACGATTGAAGGAGAAGAAGCAAATCAAAAAGTAAAATATGTGTACGACCTTTATGATCGCTACAATAAAGAAACAGGGATGATGAGCATGGCACGTACCACCGGATACACCGCAACTGCTGCAGTCAGATTGGTTGCGGAGAATAAATTTACACGCAAGGGAATTTCACCGCCTGAATATGTGGGAGAAGACAAGGCATGTTTTGATTTTGTTGTGAAATACCTGGAAGACAGGAAAGTGTTTTATAAAAAAGAGGTTTTTAAAAACTAAAATACAGGCCACCAATTTCACGAATTTTCACTAATTCGTTCGTGTAAATTCGTGCATCCCGTCCCGAAGTGTCGGGAGCGATCGGGACGTGGCAAAAACCTATGCATGCTTGAATTGAAATTCGATAAATTCCCTGTACTTGAAACGGACCGGCTCCTGCTCCGCCAATTGACGATGGATGACGTTCCTGTCTTGTTTGAAATGCGCACCAATCCATTGACAAACCTATATACTGATCGCCCAAAAATGAAAACACTGGAAGAAGCGGCAGAGAAAATGAAAACCATCATCGCCATGGTAGACAACCGTGACGGTATCGCCTGGGCAATAGATCTGAAAGAATCAAAAAAACAAATCGGCGAGATCAGTTTCTGGAGATTGATCAAAGAGCATTACCGTGCAGAGATTGGATATTCGTTGCACCCCGACTATTGGCAAAAGGGCTATGCAACGGAAGCAGCACAGGCAATCATCGATTACGGATTTTCTACCCTGAATATTCATAGCATAGAAGCCAACGTTAATCCAAACAACGTCGCTTCAACCAAACTGCTTGAAAAGCTCAAGTTTGTCAGAGAGGCGTATTTCCGGGAAAACTATTATTACGATGGGAAATTTTTAGACAGTGCGATTTATTCACTGGTGAATGAACATGGGAAAATTAATGGATGAGGTTCTTTTTCCTACAGGTATGTATTCATTTAGCCGGCAAAACTAGCTGCCTTTAATGGCTGACTACATAAGCGGCTTTGGCTGCACTTATAAAAGCAGTTATTGGATAATCAATTTTCCTGTTTTGTTTTCCAATCCATCAGATCCAATTGAATAAAAGTATATGCCGGGTATCAAATCCAAATGCAATTCTTCTTTTACCTTTTGATTTCTTACTGCAATATTTTTTTCGAAAACTTTTCTTCCGGTAATATCATACATATTTAATGTTACATCGCTAACATGCTGATCCCCAAACTGCATTTGCAAAACAGTGGCATGTGAAAAAGGATTTGGATAAAATTTACAGCTAATGTTGTTTTCTGTTGTTACAACTGTAGTATAAAGGTCACAAACTCCGGGAAGGTTATTATCCAGCCACGTAGACCTGTCAGCAATCCATGTCTTGAGGTAATCGATCTCCTCCTGGTATGTTTGTCCCACAAAATAATTCCAGTTTACATACTGCCCAAGGATCTGCCACTTCTGAAAATTTCTCTGCTGCGATTCATCAAGGTAAGAAGCCATTGAATCGATCCATGAATTCACTGAATCAGTATTGAGAAAACTTGCCCTCATCTGCTTCCACCTGCATTGAACCTAATCAGTATAGTTGGGATCCTGCAACAGGCGACCCCACCAGAAAGGGACATGCGGATCATATCCGGTGCATATGCTGTTGAATTGATACTGATATCCTGTGGTATCATAGGCAGCACAATAATCACAATTTCCAAAAGAAAGATTGAAATCCCACAATGGACCCATCGTTAGTTTTCCTGCTCTGCTATCTTTGTCTTTATACATAAAGCAGCTTGACCTGTAACCATCAACCGTTCTTCCCAGTTCCTGCATCAGGAAAAAATCTATAAATGATGACACATCAATGTATTTAATATATCCTGAATCCGGATCGGTGAATGAAGGTCCCTGCAAGGCCGTTTCAAATTCATATACATAATTCTGAATGTAATCTTTCTGCACTTGCACCAGATCTGTGTCTTCGGGATAATCATACTGAAAGAAAACAAGCGTGTCATAAGAAGAATTCCAGAACTGGGTCCCGTTTCCCGTGGTCTTGTCAATTTTGATGATGTACCCTCCCGTTAAACTATCTCCTACTGTATCAGCAGGATTGAGTTTTGCAATAGCCACCCGTTGGTCATCCCTTTTTATTTTTTCCATCAATTCATAAACTCCCCTGTAGCTTCCGTTACGCACCAGTTCTACATGCTTCGTACGTGAAGCATAATGCCCCATCCTGTTAAATGTGTAATAAGCGAAAGTATTTCTCAAAAGCGTTTTGTCGGGATAAGCACCATAAAGGATCCAGTCGTTCTCCTCCGGCATTTCAAGGAGAGAAACATTTGTATCCAGCAGCAATGAATCACGAGTTTCAAACCCATAAGACTTTTTGGTGTATTGCTGCGAAGTCGATCCCCTGATCTCAATCGCCACCTGTCCGAAATAATCATTCTGCGGATCTGTTACATAATTCCTGACACCAAAACCATTGTCAATGATTCCAAGGTCAATAATGATTTTTGGATCATCAAGAATGGTTTGACCATATGTATCCATTATTATGATTGGAAGATTAGAGTCTGTCAGCGTTTGTGCATGCGCTGAATTTGAAACACAAAACTGGATCAACGCTGCAAATGTTAAAAGCAGGGAAAAAGTTGCACGGAACCTAGACCTAAAAATCTTCATTAATGTAGAGCATCAAATGTGATTTCAAATATAGGCTATTAAGGCAGAATTGTGCACTATTATTGGTTTAGGGCCAGTTAAGCAGGGCAAAGAAGGCCGAAATGACTGTGAATAAGCCTTTAAACTTCATGCTTTGCAGTTAGGAGGAAAAAACTATTTTTGCACCTCAATTTTAAAAATACAATGGCTGATACACAAGAAGGACAGGGACTGAATATTGAAGAAACCCTGGGGAAAACCGAAGATTTTATCAATAAAAACAAGAAAAGCCTGATGATCATTGGCGGTGCTATTGCTTTGGCAGTTGCAGGGTACCTGTATTATCAGTATTCATATGTAGCCGGAAAAGAGCGGGAAACCCAAGCTCAGATGTTCCGTGCTGAAGAATATTTCAAGAATGACTCCCTGAAACAGGCCATAAACGGAGATGGTAATTTTCCCGGCTTTGAAGAGATCACCAATGAAGATGGTGTAAGCCCTTCTGCAAACCTGGCTCACTATTATCTGGGTATGTCATTACTTAAGAATAAGGAATATGATAAAGCCATTGATGAACTGAAGAGTTACAGTGCAAAAGACCAGGTTACATCTGCCCTTGCGCTGGGTGCGATCGGCGATGCATATATGGAATTGAATAATGCTGATGATGCTATTTCTTATTACGAAAAAGCATCAAAAGAAAATGTAAATAATTTTACAACTCCGATCTTCATGATGAAACTCGGAGCAGCACTTGAAGCCAAAGGGAACTACAGCGAGGCCGCTGATGTTTACAAAAGGATCAAGAAAGATTACAGTTCTACAAGTGAAGGACAACAGGTGGAGAGGTATCTGGCGAGGGCGGAAGCGATGGCGGAGAAGAAGTAGTGGTACGAAAAACGAATTAATTTCGAATTTACGAAATACGAAAAACCGGACATTAACAGTTCGGTTTTTTTGTTCAGTGATGGCAAAAAAGAAAACCAATCTTTCAGCGTATAAGGCAGCGGAAATTCCTTCGGGAGCCGGGATGAAGATTGCCATTGTCGTAAGTGAATGGAATCCTGAAATTACTGAGGCACTTTTTGATGCAGCATATGAAACACTGCTTGCCAACGGCTGTAAGGAAAAAAATATCCTGAGGGTGAATGTTCCCGGGAGTTTTGAATTGCCTGCAGGCGCACAGCTTGTTGCAGAAAGTAAAAAACCGGATGCCGTCATTTGCCTTGGTTGTGTAATACAGGGAGAAACACGCCACTTTGATTTTATTTGTGATGCGGTTGCAAATGGGTTGGTTCAGCTTTCACTGAAATACAACAAGCCCTTTATTTTCGGCGTGCTTACGCCGAATAATATGGAGCAGGCACGGGCACGTGCAGGAGGCAAGCATGGCAATAAAGGGGTTGAAGCGGCTGTGACAGCACTAAAGATGGTCGCTTTAAGTAAATCCCTGTCTTAATTGATTCCTATTCTTTTTTGAAAATTCAAAAACCGGAGAAGATCCGGATTTTTGCTTTTGACATTATCCTTTACTAAGTTTGATGGATGATAAAATTGCTTTTCAGTTTTTTGAACCTTGTTAAAAGTTAAATTCAATTAATAATATTTTCTCATGAAGAATTACCTGAAAATTATTTCCGGCCTAGTTCTTTTGATATGCTTCATATCTACTTCCTGCAATAAATTTTCTATAGACATTTCCCACCGGAAATACAGGAATGGATTTTA
>JAPLDB010000128.1:0-13792 GCA_026391975.1 Bacteroidota bacterium
CATTATACCAGAAGCATTATTGATTTAATTTGAACTAAGTAATGGTATTATTTTTCTGAGATGATAAACCTGTTCCTAAGAACATCTTCTCCGTTTACTGCTGTTACAAAATACATGCTGCCGTTCTTACGATAGTTTTCATCAACACTAATGTCGAGGCCACCATCCACTGCATTCATATGTACAGGAATTATTTTTCCATACGCGTCTGTAACTGTGATGCTGTAAGTGCTCAGGTCGTTATCGGCATACCGCATGTGAATTTCGTTTCCTGTGTTGACAGTAGGATATACATCAAAAGCACCCTGGCTGTTGTTATTTAAGCTCACAGGAAGGCAGGTAGTTGTTGTACCATCAAAGTCCTTCTGTTTTAAGCGGTAGTAAGAAACGCCTTGTAGCGGTGTATTGTCTGTAACTGAATAGTGGCGGATCGTTGTTGAGTTTCCGGCACCTTCAACTGTTTTAATTGCTGTATAATGTATGTTGTCTGAAGATCGTTCTACAGTAAAGCTTGCGCAGTTTATTTCAGCTTCTGTGACCCAGCTTACATATGCTTTTTTATTTGAAAGTGAAGCTCGGAAGTTTGAAAGTGTAACCGGTAATGGGTTTGTACCTCCGGGAGGGTTGGCCAGTGCGAAATAATTATTAAACACTGTAAATGTTCCTGAAGTGATATTGCCGGTTCCATTGGCTGTAGCGACAGCATTTACATTCAGCCACGCTGTTACACCATTGTCATGCACAACGCGGAGCGAAGCAAAATCAGTAACGACGTCATCTGTACCATAATACATTTGAATTCTTGCATTGGTAAAGTTAGCCACGGCCTGACGAATAAATTTCACATAGCGCACTGCTGATACATTTGAGATGGAAGCAGGCTTTGTATAAGGCAGTGCGGAAGCAGGAGAGTTGAATACTTCAGCACGATAGGTAACTGATGTTGCATTGCTGTGTTTGATAGTTGTAACTACCGGACGCCATACATTTGTTTTTCCAATAGGATATGTTTTTGTCTGGCTGGCTGCGCTGGCAACGGTATGAACCATTGGTCCGTCAACATAAGAAGATGCAGAACCAAGACTTGCATTGGCCGTTCCTCCGCATGTAATAATATTTGTGTTGGTGGTGAATAATTTTCCATTCACCATACTAAGAAAATTCGTCACGTTGGCAGCGCGGTTTAGCGTAATGCCACTTGAATTGTTGATCGTAAGATTATAGAAAGAAGTTGTGCTTGTACCACCGATGGCCTGAGCACCTGATGTATTAAAGGTAACTGTACTCTGGCGTGCAGTAAATGTTCCCAGGTTGTATAAGGCATTGGTTCCGCTTGCCCAAAACATCAGTGTCATTTGTTTGGTGTCACCTGCTGTACCCGCAATTGAACGTATGTCGAAAGTTTTTCCTGCATCAATATAAAGTGATGACAGCATAAAATTAGCAGTTGAATTTTGTGAAGGTCGCAGGGATATTGCAGCAATTGCAGTACCGGTAATTTTGAAATTCGGATACAGTGCACTTGCATAAGGCCTGAAGCTAAAAGTTTTTCCTGTTGGAGTACTTGCATTACCAAACTGGACTGTTCCGCCTGTAGTTGTTACAGTTCCATTTGTTCCGTTGATGCTGAAGTCAACCGTGGCTGTACCGGCGCTGTTTGGATTTTGCAGAACAATCGTGCCGGCGCTCATAATAAACGAGCTATTGGCAACGTCATTCACACAGAATACACTTCGTGTTGTACCGGTTGTGCCGGAGTTAAGATTGATCGTTCCGCCCGTCATCCTGAAGCTGAAAGGATCCAAAGCCGAACCACCTCCGAAGCAGATTCCGCCTGTAACATTCAGTGTTCCTGTTGATACTTCTAGATAAGGAACTGTTGCTCCATTCTGGTCTGTGCTGATTCCCATTGTTCCTGTTGCACTTCCAACGTTGACAATTCCACCATTCACGTAAATAGCACCCTGTAGTACAAGTGTTGTACCTGCAGGAACAAAATTCATTGTTCCACGCGGGACTTTTACAATCACATTCTGTCCAATAGTATAAGTGGCAGCAGCAGGTGCAACTGCGAAAGTGCTTGTGTTGTTGTGATTATAGGTACCATATACCATCGAAAGCGTCCTAATCCCCGATTCAAATGTTGTTCCCTGAACATCCATCATATTGGCAGTTGTGGTGGTCTTGCTTAAAGTAACCTGGTTCAAATCCCAGATCCCTGTACCTGTTACAAGTGAATTCCTGTTTGTGTTAAAGGTAAGATTTACCACCTGGTTAGCAGCAACATAAAAATCAACAGTTCCATAATTTGTAAAATCACCGCCTACAAGGCAGTTATGGGTCCGGTTGGTAGCAGTATTGTAACGGAATATACTTCCTGTATTAAGGGTGATATCTCCTGAAATAGTCAACACGTAATTCGCAGTGCTTTTGTATTCCAGCATTCCTGAAACGCCTTGCCCGATATTTAAGGTTGCGCAACCTACAGAAGCATTGATGAAGATCGTATAACCGTCTCCGATGTTTGCAATGTCTCCTGCCTTTGGATATGTTCCTGTATTGGTAGCATTTCCGTAGGCCACGGTGCTCCAGGTAGCATTTACATTCCAGTTTCCATTATTCGTGCGGGAATAATAGGTGGCTGCAAATGATTGCATAGACATGAGTAGAAATGCCAATGCAACCAACGCATCAGTAACTGTGGTTTTTTTGGGTTTGCTTTCTCTTTTGCCTGATTTTACAATCTGCTTCAGTGTTGAAGCATAATCAGCCATTACTTGAAGTACGGATTTTTTCATATTCATTTTGTTTGTTCCCATGTGAGGGGTATGTGGTCCAGACAAGTTATTCGAAAAGGGAGGCTTGCAGTTCGTATGAAGCAGAAAATCTCTTACAACTGTAAGATAATCGAAGTTCTTTACGTCAAAATAATGCGCATTTATGCATGCAGGTGTGAATACATCAGGATCTGCACCGATTTTAGATGACAATTTCATTTTATCTTTACTTCCAAAATTTCCAAAATGCCACACTATTATTCATTAGGGAACATTCCGCATAAGCGTCATACACAGCATCGCAAGCCCAATGGGGAGTTGTATGCAGAAGAGTTGGTTTCTACCCACGGATTCTCAAACGTGTATTCTCTGATCTATCATTGTCATCCGCCTACATTAATAAAAGAGGTCGGCGAAGCATATAATGTATCTCCTGAAATCATTGATTACCTGAAAAGCCGGAAACCTGTACTTGTAAATAATGACGTTCATATTTCTCTGGCAGCACCGACTAAATCAATGGAAGACTATTTCTATAAGAATGCTGATGCCGACGAGGTGATTTTTGTGCATGAAGGAACAGGTAAACTAAAAACCCTTTATGGGGAGTTGGGATTCAGTTATGGAGATTACCTGGTCATTCCACGGGGTATCATATACCAGATCACATTTGATACAGACAAAAACAGGTTACTCATTATTGAGTCCTTCAGTGCCATTGAAACGCCGAAGCGATACAGGAATCCATACGGACAGCATGAAGAGCATTCGCCATTTTGTGAAAGGGACTTCCGTAAGCCATCTAACCTTGTGACCCACGATGTAAAAGGTGATTTCAAGATCATGATAAAGAAACAGGGGATGATGTATCCTTATATATATGGATCACATCCTTTTGATGCCATCGGATGGGATGGATTCTTTTATCCATGGGCATTATCTATTCACGATTTTGAACCGATCACAGGACGCGTACACATGCCGCCACCAATCCACCAGACTTTTGAAGCAAATAATTTTGTGATCTGTTCTTTTGTTCCCCGTCTTTACGA
This sequence comes from Bacteroidota bacterium, assembly GCA_026391975.1. Classification (GTDB taxonomy): domain Bacteria; phylum Bacteroidota; class Bacteroidia; order AKYH767-A; family 2013-40CM-41-45; genus JAPLDB01. The sequence goes on from JAPLDB010000128.1 coordinate 3,830, forward strand.
TTATCATCCTCTGTCCATTCCTGTACCATACAACCACAGTAACATTGACAGCGATGAGGTATTGTATTATGTCGATGGAGATTTTATGAGCCGCAAATCAGTTACACGGGGAATGATCACGCTGCATCCGGGAGGTATTCCCCACGGGCCACATCCGGGAACAGTTGAAAAAAGTTTAGGGCAAAAAGAAACAAAGGAACTGGCTGTTATGATAGATACCTTCAAGCCGCTTTCGATTACAAGGGACGGGGTGAATATCATGAGTGCAGATTATTACAAAAGCTGGCTTTCTTAGCAGGCAAAGTTTATCTGTTTAATGGTTGATTAGTTGATTTGTTGATTTGTTGATTTGTTTATTGGTTAACCGGTTAACTGGTTAACTGAAATATTTCTCCCTACATTTTTTGCATTGGACAACATTATTTTTAAATATTTTCCTATTCCTTCATGAATATAGAACGGATTGAGCTTTACGCCTACAACATCCCGATGAAGCCGTTCATCATTTCACTTGGGACTTTGTATGAAGCAAAAAATGTGCTCGTGAAAATTTTCACTGATGAAGGGATCACCGGATGGGGTGAAGGTTCTCCATTTCCCATGATCGTTGGAGAAACACAGGAAAGCGACCTTGCGCTGGCCAGGGATTTTGCAAAACTTCTTCTTGGTAAAAATGCGCTTGAAATAAAAGGGTGCATTAAACTGATAAATGATTTTGTGCCGAATAATCCAACGGTGAAAAGCGCTTTTGATATGGCCTTGTATGATATTGCTTCACAGCATGCCGGAGTTCCGTTATACAAATTTCTGAAAGGAGAGAAGAAAGTACTTCTCACAGACCATACTGTATCCATTGGAACTCCTGATGAAATGGCTGATGCAGCATTGAAACTGAAAGCAAGGGGGGTGACGATTTTAAAACTGAAAGTGGGGAGTGCTAAGAAACCGGTAGAAGACATTGACCGTGTAAAAGCCGTTCGTGCTGCCGTTGGAGATGCGATTCCGTTGCGGCTCGATGCTAACCAGGGTTGGAGCAGGGAAGATGCAATAGAGATTTTAAAAGCCCTTCAGCATGATGGTATAGCGTTTTGCGAACAGCCTGTGAAGCATTATGATTACGATGGATTAAAACAGATTGGCCATGCCGTTACTGTTCCGGTGATGGCAGATGAGAGCTGCTTTTATGGTTATCAGGCAAAATACATAGCTGAGAATAAGATATGTCCTCATATCAATATAAAATTTGCCAAGAGTGGCGGAATCCTTGAAGCAACTGAGATTGCCAAGATTACACGGGAGAATGGAATTACCTGCATGCTGGGAGGCATGATAGAATCCAAACTGGCCCTCACTGCCAATGCACATTTTGCCTGCGCATATGACCACATCAGATTTTATGATCTTGATTATTGTTTTAATCATCACATTGATCCTGTGGTGAACGGCGTAGAAATAATAAATGAATGCAAGATACATTTGCCGGATTTGCCGGGAATAGGCGCAACCGTTGATAAAGGGTTTTTATCAAAGTGTGTCAAAGAAGTTTTTGATGTCTAAGTGCTGATCAATACATTTGCCCTGCAATGGATGAAGACGTACATAAAATAAATGGCCCTGCTTTTGTTTTTGACCCCGGAACCTATTTTATTCTGGATGCGAATAATTCATTCCTAAATCTATACGGGTATTCGCTTGATGAATTAAAGGCAATGCGCATTCTTCAGCTTCGTCCTCCGCAAGAAATCCCAGAGGCAATAAAATTAATCGAAGACACAAAGGGCAATATCCTTTATTCAGGAGAATCAACCCACCAGAAAAAGAACGGTGAGAAAATCCATGTTCAGGTATATGGAAAGAGGTACCATAAGGACAATAAGGAGCATTACCTGGTCAAAATAAAGCCGAAGCAGGAATCTTAGTTTTTCAGAGCAAGCAGCGCCACATTTTCAACATGGACTGTATGCGGGAACATATCCACAGGCTGAACCTTTACAAGTTCATAATGTGATGACAGCATTGCGAGGTCCCTTGCCTGGGTTGCAGGATTACAACTTACATATATAATTCGTTTAGGAGCAATTTCTATCAGCCGATTAACAACCTGCTCATGCATTCCTGCGCGTGGGGGGTCGGTAATTATTACATCAGGTTTTCCGTGCAATTTCACAAATTCAGAGGTTAACAAATCTTTTATATCTCCTGCAAAAAATTCAGTATTTGTAATGCCATTGCGTTTTGAATTTGCTTTGGCATCTTCAATTGCGTCAGGCGTTTGTTCAATGCCAATTACTTTTTTCGCTTTTTTAGAAATAAATTGTGCAATGGTTCCTGTGCCTGTATAAAGATCATAAACCAGCTCACTTCCGGTAAGTGCAGCAAATTCCCGTGTCACTTTATAGAGGGTATAGGCCTGCTCGGAATTGGTCTGGTAAAATGACTTGGCGCTGATGCGGAATTTCAACCTTGCCGGATCTGAGTCGTTTTCACCTGATGGCATTTCCTCTGTAATGTGGTCTTTGCCACTGAATACATTTACAGGAAGGTCAAAAAAGGTGTCGTTGCGCTTTGGATTGATGATGTATAATAAAGAGGTGATCTGTGGGAATCGATTTCCAACCTCGGTAAGCAGGAGGTTAATTTTTTCTTTTTCATTCGATTGAAAAATGACCAGCAACATCCATTCGCCGCTGCCCGTTTTCCTCAAAACTATATTCCGCATGAATCCCTGCTGGGAGATCTGGTCGTAAAAAGAAAAACCATGCTGAAGGCAAATTTCTTTGATTGCCAGCCTGATTTCATTATGAAGGTCATCCATCAGGAAGCACTTCCCGATGTCAAGGATTTTATCAAACCTTTTTGGAACATGAAACCCAAGGGCATTGGGTTCAAACTGCTCACCTGAAGCGATCTCATCTGTGGTAAGCCACCTTTTATTGCTGAAGGCAAAATCCAGCCGATTGCGGTAATGCCGGGTTTTTTCAGACGGTATGATAGGCAGGATGACAGGGGATTCAATTTTACCCAACCTGATGAGCGCATCTTCAACCTGCTTCTGCTTGTATTGCAATTGCATGGCATACGTCATATGCTGCCAGGTACATCCGCCGCATGTTCCAAAATGGGCACAAAATGGTGTGATACGGTGGGAGGAAGGCTTGTGAATTTTTACAACGCGTGCTTCTGCAAAGCTTGATTTTACCTTCTCGATCCTAAGGTCAGCAATATCTCCCGGAACACCTCCGGCTATGAAGATGACCATATTATCTACCCTGGCAATTGTTTTGCCTTCACTTACGGCTTCTGCAATTTCGATTTCTTCCAGAATGCTTCCGCGTTTTAGCTTTTCAGTTCCTTCCATGCTGCGAAAGTATTGTTTATATATCTTAACACTCAAATTTCTTCACCGAATTCTTGTTTCTTTGCATCTGCATTTATGTTCCAACTGATAACTGAATCCCCTGCCTGGCTTTCCATATTCTGCTTGATTGCAGGCGCACTATTCACATTTTTGCTATACAGAAAGGGCGGCAATACCGGCGAAATTAAATCCTGGCTGCTTTGGCTGATGATGTCGCTGCGCTTTGTTGTCATTACCCTGCTTTCGTTTTTATTGCTGACTCCCCTAATCAAAACGATAACGAGGCAAACCGAAAAGCCCATTATTGTTATTGCGCAGGATAACTCCAGGAGTATTGTTACCAATAAAGACTCTTCTTTTTACCGGGGAAAATATGCTTCCGATTTGAGGAACATGGTTGAGGAATTGTCAAAGAAATATGAAGTGAAGACGCTTTCTTTCGGAGACAAGATTGGTGAGAATATGGATCTATCATTTGATGAAAAAATGACAGACTTTTCGAAGCTGCTGGATGAGATGGATGTTCGATATGCCAACAGGAATTTTGGTGCACTAATTCTCGCCAGCGACGGACTTTACAATAATGGAAGCAATCCGCTTTATCATTCACTGAAAGTCCCTGTTTATTCCATTGCACTGGGAGACACTGATGCCCAAAAGGATCTGCTTGTTGAAAATGTCTCTTATAATAAGATAGCGTACCTAAACAATTCATTTCCGGTTGAGGTCACAATATTGGGTAGAGAATGCAGCGGGGCTTCAACAACCCTTACCTTAAGTGAAGATTCTACAACACTCTTTACAAGGCAGGTTAATGTCGCTGGCAATAGTTTCCGCCAGGTAATACCTGTTTATCTTGACGCAAAGAAAAAGGGAAATCACCATTATAAAATTTCACTTTCTGCAACAAGCGGAGAGATTACCACAACGAACAATCAGAAAGATATTTATGTTGAGGTGCAGGAATCAAAGCGCAAGGTGCTTATCGTTTCAGACTCGCCACATCCTGACGTTGCTGCGCTGAAGAAAGCTATTGAGAGCAATGAAAATTACGAAGTGAAAATTTCAACCATTGATAAATTCGCCGGCAGTATCAAAGATGAGCAACTTGTAATTCTGCACCAGCTTCCTTCAACAGACCATCCTGCAAGTGACCTGATCAGGTCTATCAAAGAGAATAGTATTCCCTGTTTGTATATTCTTGGGTCACAAACAAACGTGGCTGCCTTCAACCTTTTAGGTGCCGGCATTTCCATACGCAATAGTTTGAACAGGGGAAATGAGACCAAGGCTGTTGTGAATGACAATTTCAGTCTTTTTGCTCCTGAAGGTGATATTAAGAATGCCGTGCGCACATTTCCGCCGCTGCTGGCTCCCTTCGGAGATTATACAGTTAGTTCACAGGGATCGTCATTGCTGACACAGCAGATTGGAAGCGTGGTTACAAGTCAACCATTGCTATTTCTCGGTGAAAGCACGAAAGGAAGGTCAGGCGTATTATGTGGTGAAGGTTGCTGGAGGTGGCGCATGAACGATTATGAGCTGAATCAGAATTTTGATGTTTTCAATTCCATCATATCTAAAGCAGTGCAATATTTAAGTACGACTGAAAAGAAAGGCCATTTCAAAGTGATCTGTAAAAACTCGTTCAATGAAAACGAGCCAGTGGCAATGGATGCAGAAGTTTATAATGACAATTTTGAGTTGGTTAATACTGCAGATGTTTCAGTTACCATCATGAACAGGGATCGTAAAGCGTTTCCATTTACCTTCAGCAAAACTGAAAAGGCTTATTCGCTGAATGCAGGAGTATTCATGCCGGGTGAATACCATTACAAAGCACAGGTTAAGAGTGGGGAAAAGCTTTATGTTGAAGAAGGTGATTTCAGCGTTTATGCATTACAGGTAGAGCTGAATGAAACAGTTGCCGATCATCAGCTATTGTATACGCTCTCCCAAAAAACAGGCGGACAACTTTTTTATCCCGGGCAGTTGAAGGAATTGGCTGCGCTTCTGCAATCGAAGGAAGACATTAAAACAGTTTCTTATTCTCAGGTGAAGCTGATCGATCTTGTAAATCTGAAAGCAATTTTCTTTTTACTTCTGGCGATGCTTACAATTGAATGGTTCCTGAGAAAGCGGAGTGGGGGGTATTGATCATCTCACCAGCGTACTTTCATAAGGAGTCCGGTTAAGGATGGACCTGCCAAGAGTTACTTCATCTGCATATTCAAGGTCATCCCCGATACTCACCCCGCGCGATATGGAGGTAAGCTTCAGTTCAGGTCTGTTCAGCTGTGATACTTTTTTATAGAGGTAAAAAACGGTGGTATCGCCTTCCATGGTGGCACTCAACGCCATTATGATCTCAGTGATGGTGTCTGTCTTTAGTTTCTCCAGCAGCGTCTCAATGTTCAGGTTATTGGGTCCGATGCCATCCATGGGTGAAATAATTCCGCCCAGTACGTGATAGAGGCCGCGGTACTGGTTCGTGTTTTCAACTGCCAGAAGATCGCGCACATCTTCAACAATACAAATGGTTGTTGCATCACGCCTGTGGTCAGCACAGATTGAGCACAATTCGGAATCAGAAATATTGTGACAATTTTTACAAAACCTGATTTCTCTGGTGAGGCGGATCATGGTTTCTCCGAATCTTCTGGCCTCTTCAGGGTTTTGTTTGAGCATGTGCAATACCATGCGCACAGCACTGCGTCGGCCAATGCCTGGAAGAGAAGCAAATTCGTTGACAGCCTGTTCGAATATCTTTGAAGGGAAGGAATTCATCAACGCAAAAATACAAACAATACGACTTCATACATTGTATGGGAAACAAAATAGTGATACTTCCTTAGCCATGGATGCTTCTCCAAAAAATGGAAGGCCGGCAATCCTGACGGGTTCAAAATAATGAACAAGTTGGCAGAAGCATCAACAACGAACCGTTTACAACCTCAAACTTCAAACTTCGAACAGTTGAGCGCTCACAGTACTTTGCAGCCATGAGTTCAACTTTGATTCTTATTTGTGTATTTATCTATTCAGCCTTACTATTCCTGGTGGTGTGGCTTACCAGCAGGAAGGCAGACAATGAAAGCTACTTTATAGGCAACCGTTCATCCAGGTGGTATGTGGTTGCTTATGGCATGATCGGCGCATCGCTGAGCGGAGTCACCTTTATGTCGGTTCCGGGAGCTGTATTTACCACGCAGTTTTCATACATGCAGATCGTGATTGGATACCTCGTCGGCTACGTCATTATTGCCAACGTATTAATGCCAGTATATTACCGGTTGAATCTCACTTCCATTTATACATATCTCGAGCAGCGCTTTGGAAATGTTTCATACAAAACCGGTTCGATGTTTTTTATCCTTTCACGGGTGATAGGGGCTTCGTTCAGAATGTATATTGTTGTGAATGTACTTCAGACTTTTGTGCTTGATAAAATGGGTGTTCCATTCTGGCTAACAGTTTTGATCTTTATCATTCTAATTCTGCTTTACACTTATGAAGGAGGCGTAAAAACGATTGTCTGGACGGATACATTGCAAACCAGCTTTATGTTGCTGGCGCTGGTCTTCAGTGTCATTGCCATCAGTTTCCAGCTGGATCTGTCTGTGGGAGACCTGTTCTCTAAGGTCTTTCACTCTTCTTATTCTGATCTCTTCGTGACAGACATCAAGTCCCCTAATTATTTCTGGAAAAATTTTCTTGGTGGTGCTGCCATTGCTGTTGCCATGACAGGCCTCGATCAGGAAATGATGCAGAAAAACCTGAGTTGTAAAAATATCGGCGAAGCGAAAAAAAACATGTTCGTTTTTTCTGCTGTCTTGTTTTTTGTAAATCTCCTGTTTTTGGTTTTAGGAGCAATACTTTGCTTCTATGCTCAGCAAAAAGGAATTACAATCGACCCGAAGCACACCGATGATTTATTTCCCGGCGTGGCATTGAATTACCTCGGAACAATCGGCGGATTGATCTTCATCATTGGCCTGATCTCCGCAGCATATCCCAGCGCCGATGGTGCATTGACGGCGCTGACAACAGCTTTTTGTTTTGATTTCCTGGGCATTCAGAAAAATAAAAGCCTGACCGATCAAAAACGCAAACATATCCGTTATACCGTGCACATCAGCTTTGCAATTGTCCTATTGCTGACGATCGTATTATTCAGGGTCATCAACAATGATGCTGTTATCAGGAATGTTTTTCGTGCGGCGAGCTATACATACGGACCGCTTCTAGGACTTTACACATTTGGCTTTTTTACAAAGCGGTCAGTCAACGACAAATGGGTTTGGCTGGTTTGTATCATGTCTCCCATTGCTTGTTATTTCCTGAATGATGCAGTTCCGGTTTGGACCAATGGATACAAGTTCGGTTTTGAACTGTTGATCGTAAATGGTTTACTAACGATTTTCGGACTGACCATCATTAGCAAAAAAGCCGTTCCGTCCCTGCAATAGGAACCGAACGGCTTTAAAATGCTTATTGGCTATTGATTAGTTAATCGAAACTTTCGTTGTGGTTGAATTTCCTTCAACTGTTGTCTTGACTACATACATTCCCTTAGCAAGTCCCGATACATCAATCGTGGTTTTTGAAGCAGCAACTGATTTTGATTCTGCTACCAGGTTTCCGAGCATGTCATACAACTCCACTCCAAAGGATGAATTTCCTTCAAGAATTTGTACTGTAAGTTGTGATGATGCAGGATTTGGGTAAACCTGAAATTTGTTATTTCCGATTTCAGCAACTGAAATGGAAGGATCCTGCATATTCATGCGGAGCAGGTAACAAAGAATAAACGGACTTGTATTTGATTCAACCGTCTGCCATGCACCTCCTGCAAACTGAAAATAAGCAGCGTCTGCCCTCCAGTTAAACGAGGATGTGCCCAAGGTGATATTTGCATTGGATTGGTTTACTCCAAGGAAATATATTCCTGCTGAAGCAGCAAAGGGCCCTCCATTGAAAGGCAATGTAATAACGACACCGTCAGAATCAGCCGCAGTAATCACATAATAAGAGGTACTGGCCACAACTACATCGGGCAAGCCACCATAAGTATATAGGTCAACATTCACACTATCGCCTTCAGTAGGATTGCGAAGCAGGAAAGTTGCAGAGCTGATATATCCATAAGAAGGAATTTCAAATACCTGGCCCAGAACGCCGGCAGTTCCGTCGGGTAATCCAAGAGAGCCGGTAGGTGTGCCATTGTCGCGTGCCATAACCGTATCTGTAATATTCATACTGTAAGAAGCGATATCATTTGATGGATCCTGATCTGTTTGTGCATTCGTATTTACAGATGCAGTTCCATTGTAGGCCTGAACAACCGGCGGTGGAACAAAATTGCCAAAGCTTGCAACGGCGGAAGAACCTGGGGTAAATCCCAGTGTATGGAAATCAGCAGGAGAATAAACACCTGTAGTCCCATCATCAAAAACAAAATTCGTTGAAAGGTCAGCAATTGGATCTGTTCCGTTATTGGTAAGGTTTACATCCCATGTTAGCTGACTGATTTCAAATGTTGGTATCTGGGTAAAAGGCGGATAAAAATCAATTGAATTGCATTGCGCATCAACTGCAGGAGGAGTATAATCAGTAAGTTCATATCCGAATAAACTATTTGTTGCATCCTGCGCACAACCCATCAGTGTATAGTGCATGGGGTCGTACCTCCATGTAATACTTAGGGAGCCAGCTATGGCAGGACTTTCGGCCACATCATTCCAGGTATTGTGCACCAGATGGGTATTGGTATGCGTCGGAATATGGACACGTTGAATTTTTGCCGAGTCGCCTGCAGTTCCCTGGCCATAGGCCCAGATGTATGGACCGCCTGAAGTGTACGGGTCAAATGCAATTCCATAAACACCGGGTACTCCATGCTCAGTAAGTAAGATCGTCTCAAGGACAGTTCCGGTCATACTGATGAGTGTGAAGTCAGTGTTGAAGTTTGACATCCAGAATCCACCTGCTCCTGCGTTTGCTGTAGAATCATAGGCAAGACCCCGAACAGCAGCAGGTGCTGTAATTGTACCTGCAAGTGTTTTTGTTGATGGATCAATTTTCTTGATGGAAGTAGTGTTTACAGCGGCGTAGATGTAAGTTCCGTCATAGGTTAGCGCGCGAACTCCTGACGTTGAAGTTCCTACCCCTGTTATTTTAAAAGCGGCTGTAATATTTCCCAAAGGGTCAAGGGTGTAAAGTGAATCAACATTCCATCTCCCAACCCAGAATTCTGTACCTGTGTAAACGCAACTCACTCCTGCCGCAATACCGGTCAAAGGGTAGTCGAACTGAATATCGAAGATATTCTGTACATTGTTATTCGGATTTACATTCTTCGAAACTGCCTGGTTGATTTGGGGAGAAACAGCACTCTTACTTGTTGACAAGATATCTGAACGATCACCGGTTATGGTACTTTTTTGGCCAACAATTAATTGCTGTGCCGTAATTTCTTTTCCTGCCATCATCGAAAGCAGAACAAGCATGGTTGTAATTGTTTTTTTCATTTGAGTTTGTTTTGGTTGTAGAATGTCAAAGATATGTAAGTATACAGAACCACCAAATGTCAGAAGACCATTAAC
>JAPLDB010000128.1:13850-29038 GCA_026391975.1 Bacteroidota bacterium
GTGTATTATGAATAAGCCGCAAGGCATGTTTGGAGGCAGTTTCGCGTAATTTTGGCGGGCACCATGAACGAAATGAAAAAAATCATCCGGCTTACGTTTTTACTGTATTCATTTATACCTTTTGCATCTTTTGCAACTATGTTTCCTGACTCCATCGGGATAAAAAAAACTGATGGAAAAAATTTTCTCATACATCAGATAGATAGTGCTGAAGGATGGTATAGTATTGCACGGCTCTACAAGATCTCATATGCTGAATTGAGACTTGCAAACAAGGATTCATCAGACAAACTCATTCCCGGAAGGACATTGTTGATCCCGTATAACAAATTGAAAGTTGATGATCCTCATTTTGACAAGAATTATATCCAGTCTCCAACCGAAATTTTCTATACGGTAAAAGCGGGTGAAACCCTGTTTTCCATTGCAAAGCGGTTCAATACAAATGTGGACAGCTTAAAGAAATGGAATAACCTTACCAAAGCCGGATTGAATTATGGGAAGAAGTTGAAAGTTGGGTATAAAGATCTTCAGTACAATGGTAAGTCAGATGCTGCCGGTTCGCAAAATGAAAAACCATCTGTTGAAAAGAAGGATAGCGTGGTTGTTTCACCAATAAAACCTGAAAAAGTTGAGTCAAAGAATAAGAAGAAGGAAGCAAAAGCTGATATTGATTCTTTTTCCGTTGAAAAAAAGAAAATCGAACCGGTTGAAGTTAAGTCCGAGGGAAAACAACCTGTTGAAAAGAAGGATACTGTGGTTTCTTCTGTAATTACAACTTCAAAAGTTGAGTCAAAGAATAAGAAGAAGGAAGCAAAAGCAGGTCTTGATTCTGTTTCAGTTGAAAAAAAGAAAATCGAATCTGTTAAAGTTAAACAGGATAAGATTAGTTCTGTTGCCGTTCATGATTCTTCTGCAGAGATGAAAAAGGAGCAGGCTTATTCAGAAACCAATAAGATAAAAAAGAATCTTGTCGCCAAGCCTGATAGCAGCAAGCAAGACAAAAAGACGACTCCAACCCAGACTAAATTAATTAAAACTGCCACTAATCCTTCTGCTGATACGGTTAAAATTATCAAAACTGCGTCTGCAGCAAAGACTGATTCAAAAAAAGGTGGAACATCACAGGCCGTTTCAAAAGCGAGAAAGGAAGTTTCTGAAAGTGGTGTTGCCTCCTGGATCCAGGATGATGACATCAATCCCAATAAATATTATGCGCTGCACCGCACCGCGCCAATTGGAACCATTGTCAAGGTGACAAATAAGATGAATAAGAAATATGTTTTTGTCAAAGTGGTAGGAACGTTGCCCGATACCGGTGACAATACAGACCTGGTGATAAAAATTTCAAAAGCATCAGCAGAAAAACTCGGTGTTCGCGATTCGAGATTCCAGAGTGAACTTTCCTATGGAGTTAATGAGAAGCCGTAAATTTTTGTTTTACAACACCAAGAAATTCTTCGAAAATATTTTTGTTGGTAGCAATAATTTCTTTTCCAAAAACATAATTGCTTCCTCCGGAAAAATCTGAAACTGTTCCACCGGCTTCTGAAACAATGAATGCGCCTGCTGCAACGTCCCAGGCATTGAGTCCGTATTCATAGAATCCTTCAAAACGTCCGCAGGCAACATACACAAGGTCAACTGCTGCACTGCCGAGTCTCCGCAAGCCATGCGTGTTGTACATGCAGTAATCAAATACTTCCATGTAAGGTTTCATCCTGTCATAATTGGAATAAGGAAATCCTGTTGCAAGGAGCGACGCTTTCAATTGCCGGATGCCGGATACTTCAATTTTTTTTCCATTGAGCCATGCTCCGCCATTCTCAAATGCGTAAAAGCATTCATCAAGGTTTATTTCATAAACAACTCCCAGCACAAGTTTTTCTCTTAGCATCAATGCCACGCTGATGCAATAGCATGGAATTCCATGTACAAAATTGGTAGTCCCGTCCAGCGGATCAATGATCCAGTTATATTCAGCGCTGCGTGTATTGTTTGTGTTTTCTTCTGTGATAAATCCTGACGAGGGAATAAGCTTGCTTAAGGAATTTACCAGTTGTAGTTCTGCCGTTTTGTCGACATAGGAAACAAGGTCATTTAGGCCCTTGTATTCTACTTTTGAAATAGTAAACGTTTTCCTCTCGAGACGGATAAAATCCCCGGTCTCTTTTACTGCCAGGCATACATTGTTGCATAAGGTATCCAGATCCATATAATCTATTTTTGTGCAAACATACATCAAACGCAATTGGTTCAATTCAATTTCTATTTTTGCAGGATGAAAGGCATTACTCGTTTCATTTTCTTCCTGCTATTCACCACAAATCTTGTTGCACAGGATACTTCTGCTGTGATGCAATCGGATACTGCAAAAAAGGATTTATTCAAAATTTTTAACTGGACTGAAAAGCATAAAGGGGAATATGAAATTACCGTGGCCGGTTACGACACCCTAAAAATGGGGAACAATGATTTTCAGAATTTTTATTACATCATAGCTGACAAACCTGATGGTAAGCTCACTGTAAGGGATGAAAAAGGAAACAGGGTAAGGGAGTGCATTTATAAAGACAAGCTCATGTTCGATGAGCACTGGTGGTTTCCTTCAGGAGAAAAGGAATTCGATGGTATCTGGAGTGAAACAGCCAATGAATACGGCGACCAGATGCTCATTGAATATACATGGTATTACAGGAATAAGAAGCCAAGAAAACATGGATTTCGAACAGGCGTAACCACTACCTATTACAATAATGGAAAAATTGAAAGTGAGAAAACTTTCAGGGATGGAAAAGCAAACGGTTCCTTTAAGGAGTATTTCCCTGACGGAAAGCTACAAACTGAGGGCCAGTTTTTTGATGGCAATAAAAAAGGCGAGTGGATTCATTACAATATGGACGGGACAGAGAAGGAGCGTGAGCATTAAAAACTAAGGTACTTTAGCAAAATCATGTCTGAGAGGAAGAAAATAATAGTTGCCATTGACGGTTATTCATCATGTGGAAAAAGCACACTGGCAAAGGCCATTGCCAAATACCTGCATTATAACTACATCGATTCAGGAGCGATGTACAGGGCAGTCACACTGCACATGCTCCATAAAAATATGGTCGTTGCTGAACTGAATGCCATGAATCCTGAAGAGATGAAGGTATTTCTCAATGAGATCAAAATCACATTTCATTTAAGTCCTGAAACAAAACTATCGGAGATTTACCTCAATGGTGTAAATGTGGACAATGAAATTCGCACCATGGGTATCTCAGACCTTGTGAGTCCTGTAAGCGCAATTTCGGCCGTCAGAAAAAGAATGGTGGAGAAGCAGCAGTTTTATGGAGGACACAGAGGCATCGTGATGGACGGACGTGATATCGGCACAACGGTATTTCCTGATGCAGAATTAAAAATTTTCATGACGGCAGATAAAGAAGTCAGGGCAAAAAGGCGCTACGAGGAACTAAGAGCGAAAGGATACAGGTTGACGCTAGACGAAGTGTATCAAAACATCGCCAGTCGGGATCAGCAGGATACCTCCAGAAGCGAAAGTCCGTTGCGGCAGGCAAATGATGCCATTGTTCTTGACAATTCCGATCTCAATGAGAATGAACAAATGGCAATTGCACTTGAATGGGTGAACCAGGCCATTGAAGCATAAAAAAAGTTGCCTCTTTGGGAAGCAACTTCTTTTGATAGTCGGTCAGTTTGAGTTTTAAAGAAAAATTTGCCTCCCAATCCGCAAGTTTTTCCTTCCGCCAACTCACAATTGAATGTCTGTCTTTTTTGAATTTTATTTCAACACCACGATCCTTTTCTCAATAATTTTTGATTCAGTAGAAAGTCGTAAAGTATAAACTCCTTTGGATAGATTCAACTGATCAGCATCGAAGCGGTAGGTGAAATTCCCCGCCTGGTGTTCTCCTGAAGACAGCACAGATATTCTATTTCCGATCATGTCAAATGCTTCAAGTGTAAGGTTTGTCTTTGCTGCAAGCGTAAATGATATTTTTGAATTTCCGGAAGTTGGATTTGGTGCAATCTCAAATCCGAATACATCCGTTTTTGTTTCCGCAATACCGTTTGGAGTAAATGTAACAGTGATAACCTGCTGCGTAAATCCGCACTGGTTGTACGCTGTCAATACGATAGTATAATCTCCCGGTCCGGGGTATGTATAAATCGGATTCACGTCTGTACTTGTATTTCCATCGCCGAAACTCCACAACACTGAATCATAATCAGTAGATGTATTGGTAAAGGTTAACGTGTAACCATTTGCTGCATATGTAAAGTTACAAGTCGGATAAGGCATTGCGAGCTGCTGACTCAGAGTTACAGGAACTGCAGTCCAGTTGTTGCTGTCATTGGTTTCAAGGATAACATTTAAAGGATCGGTGATGGAGACTACATAATAATCCCCGTTACATAAATTCGCTGGCAGATCAACCCATTGACCAGTTAGTCCGGAGCTATAGATGTCAAGATTTCCAACGAAGATTCCCTGATCAACACTGCATCCTGTAACAGCGCCCATTGGGGCATTTGGAATGTCGGCCATGGTAACAACATTACCTGCTGTATCCACACAATATCCATTGTTGCCGGTGCAGTTTCCAAGATTTACAAGGCAATAGCTTTGTTTGTTTCCTGTTCCGATGATCGGCCAGTCGAATGGCTGCAATCCATAAACTGCTCTCCTTAAAGAATAGTGCGCCCAGTTGTCAAGGTGAATGTGCCCGTGAGAAGGATGGTAGGTCATCGTTCCGGCAGGACGCAAATACGTTGTCATTGTGCTGTTGTGCTTGTGGTAGATGGTCTGATTAACCAGCTGTGTAGGAGGAAGTCCTGTTCCCGGACAAGCAGTGGTACTGCAGTTTACGATTGTAGTATCGCAATAGCAAGTATTTGATCCATGAATTTCCAGTGGTCCCCAGCCAATGTTAGGCGTTGCATTTCCAATGTAAAGGCGATTGCCATTTTCATTATGGTCATTCAGGATGCATTGATAAGATGAGGTCATGTCAGGCAATAGATCGCAATCCTGTGTTCCGTCAGGGCACTGACACAAGGTGCCATCTGTAGTGCTGCAAGGCATTACAATGCCCGGTGTCGGATCATTGCTGAAAGTAAGGTGCCAGCCATAAACCTGACCTGTATCCACGCCTGCCATATCAGTAACGATCAAATACCATGTCCCGTTTGGATCCTGTCCGTTGTTTAGAAGGGAAAGTTCTCCGTCTGGATCAAATTCGCCTGTGTATGGCGGATGATTTGAGTTATCACTGATCAGTCCGTTGGCACCTTGCCCACGGAAGCAGGTATTGATGAAATTATCTTCAGCTCCTCCTCTTCGGAAAGTGAGTTCGACCTGCTGGTTGTCCGGACTCACAATTTCAATGCGCAAATCTCCGTCATAAGTGTGAAGCAGTGAATCAATACATGCACGCTCAAGGCCAAATGAGCTGTCGATCACATTGGGTAATCCACTCACCACACAGGAAAAATAGACCGGATGAGCGATCGTATCAAAATCTGGTATTGAACCGGTTGACCCGTAAAAGGTCTGGGCCATTGAAGAAATAGTAATTAAGGAAAATGCTAAGAGTAGTAGTTTTTTCATCGCAGGAATTTTATTTTATGGATGCCAAAGATAACCCCCAAACTTGAATATGGAAACATGATATTTGGCATAAACCCTCGTATTTTCACCGGCTTTCGACCTGACGATTTGTTATATGTTAGGGTAAGGATGTTTACATTTTCATTTAAATACCTTCGCATCCTTTCAATTTGCGTATAATTTTGCCTTCCGATGTCCATTACCCTCTATTTACTCATTGCTACCGCTGTTCTTTCAATGCTCTGTTTTCAGAATGATGAACTGCGTGAAAGATTTATGTTTAATCCTTACCGGATCCATGAACAACGCCAGTGGTACCGTTTTGTCAGCAGTGGTTTTATCCATGCAGACTGGATGCACCTGCTGGTGAATATGTTTGTGCTTTACATGTTTGGAAATGTGGTAGAGCAGTATTTCAGCAATGTATTTGAAGAGCGCGGAGGGTTTGATTTCCTCTTGCTGTATTTCGGTGGTATGGCAGTGAGCACGATCAGAACCTATCATAAGCACAAGTTTGATCCGGGTTACCGCGCACTCGGCGCCTCAGGAGCTGTGAGTGCAGTTGTGTTTTCCTATATTGTTTTCAATCCGTTAGAAAAGCTTTGCCTTTATGGAATATTGTGCCTTCCGGGAATTATTTTCGGCGTTGGCTATCTCATCTACTGTTACTATGCCGGCAAGAAGGGCATCGGCTACGTGAACCACGATGCGCACATGTGGGGCGCTTTGTTCGGGTTCTTTTTTACGATCATGCTGAAACCATACCTCGCCATTTATTTTTTAAAACAGTTACCTTTTTTGCAGCATGCCTTCTGAAAGAAACAAAGCCGTATTCCTCGACAGGGATGGTGTAATCAACAGGGAGCAATCGCGCTATGTTACACACCTTGAAGATTTCATCATCAACGATGGAGTAGTGGAGGCGCTGAAAATTTTCCGGGACAAAAATTATTTGCTCATTGTCATCAGCAATCAGGGCGGCATTTCAAAGGGGCTCTGTACGAAGGAAGAAGTTGACTATTTGCATCTGCACTTACAGCGGGTGATGAGTAATAAAGGCATTGAAATTTCAGAAGTGTATTACTGTCCGCATCATCCCGACGTAACCAATTGCATCTGCCGCAAGCCCGATTCGCAGATGCTTGAAAAAGCAATGGCGCGGTTTAACATTAATCCATTGCAATCTTATTTTATAGGTGATGCCGAACGGGATATAGAAGCAGGGAAAAAAGCGGGAGTGAAAACGATAAAAGTGGAAGCGAATCAGTCGTTGATGGAAGTGGTGGGGTGGGTTGAATAACCCAATAGCGCAGATTGCTATGTTCTTTTGATTGCCATCTGAAGAAGGGAAAACATTCTGAATAGGTAAACCCCAATAAATAACTAATTCTTTGCTGGGTCGCATGTTGCTACGTCCCAGTTCAACCGGAAATTAAATCAATCGCATCCATATTATCTCCCCGGTAATCAAAAATTGAAAAGTGGATTTTATTCTCCTATGTTTGCATTACCAACACAAGACGAACATGAAACTATTCAACCTGTTAAGCTTAGTATCCTGTTGCCTTTTTATTTCGCCGATTTTTTCTATTGCACAACAACTCGGATCAACCTTCACTTTCATCAGGTTGAACAGCTACATTGGTTATGTTATTGATGTGCCAGAAAACAATATGTGCAATTGTATAAATTATGCTGGAAGTAATTTCAAGTATGGAGCATTGGTTCAAATGCCCGACAGTAATATCGTGTTCAGAATGAAAATGGAGGGTCGTGATAATTTTATAAATGTACCGTTATCAGAAATGGAAGTTGCAGGATTATCCCGTAAGGCGGCTGATGCACAGTTAATTGTTTCAGATGAAAAAGTTGAGCAGGCGCTAATAAAAGAAATGGCTGGCGATACAACAGGTGTTCGGTTGATTGATTATTTTGAATTAAAATATAAAACACCTTTGATTCAGCGCGATTCAGTTTCTGTGCCTGTCATAGATTACTCCAACAGCTATTCTTTTATCAATATTGGTGTGGGCTTTTCATTTGGTAAAGGCGACCATGATTTTTATATGGCAGGTGCTGAATTGGGATATGTACTTAATCAAAGACAAGTATTTACGGTCCGGCTACTTGGACATAAGGAACCGAAAGCAATTTTCGGTAATACATTACCAGGCGAAAGGATCTTTGAAGCCGGACTTCTTTACGGAAGGAAGTTCAATGCCGGACTGGTGTCTTTTACCCTGAATGCGGGTGTGCTGTATGCATCGGGTATATTTAAGGGAAAGCTAATCAGCCGTACTGGAGGTATTGGTTTTGGTTCTGCCAGTTCCCAGTATGAATCCGTTCCATGGAACTCGCTGGGCATTCCGGTAAAAGCAGAGATGCTGCTTGGCAACAGACATAAATCAATAGTGAGCATTGCCAAGTTTGCGAATATCAATGTCAGGCATTCTTATGAGGGAATTCTTTTTTGTTTCAGACCGAGCGGGGAGTACAGGAAATCATAAAAGGGCTAAAGTTCAAAGAGCCAAGACAAAAGATTTGAAGAAATCACAAAACAATTTATAGTCTTGCTTCTATATCGATTTCAGCCAGATAATTAATTCTTCCCCAATAGCGCACATTGCTATATTATCTTGATTGCGATTAAAAGAAGGGAAAAGATTCTTAATAGGTTAACCCTTATAATAACTAATTCCTCCCCTTCCTGCTCTGCGCATCCACCACTGCAATCGTCACCATGTCCACGATTTCGCGCACGCTGCTTCCCAGTTGTAAAATGTGTACCGGTTTTTTCATGCCGAGGAGGATCGGTCCGATCGCTTCCGCTGCGCCCATTTCCTGCAATAATTTGTATGCAATATTTCCTGCATGAAGATTCGGGAAGATCAGTGTGTTCGCGCCCTCTGCGGCAAATTCACAAAATGGAAAATTGTCGGAAAGCAATTGCGGGTTGAGTGCAATGTTTGCCTGCATCTCACCATCAACGGCAAGTCCCGGATAATTTTTATGAAGGATGGAAACGGCATCACGCATTTTCTTTGCACTCTCTTCATCGGTTGCGCCAAAGTTAGAGTAGGAGAGTAGTGCAATGCGTGGCTTGATGTTGAACTGTTGTACGGCCCATGCAGTAAGTACAGTGATTTCCACCAGTTCTTCAGCAGTTGGGTTTACATTGATGGTGGTATCTGCAAAAAATACCGGACCTTTTTTTGTGACAAGGATATACATGCCCGCTACTTTTTTCACTTCATCCTGTGTGCCGATGATCTGAAGTCCCGGACGGATGGTATCACTGTATTTCCTGGTAAGTCCTGAGATCAGTGCATCTGCCTCACCTGTTTCAAGCATCATGGCGCCATAGTAGTTGCGCTCGTTCATGATCTTCTTCGCCTCATACAAAGTGAATCCCCTGCGTTTGCGCTTTTTGAAAAAGAGTTCGCCGAATACGTGCCGCTTTTCTTCTTCCAGCCGTGGGTCAATGATGATGGTATCTCCAAGGTCAAGGTTATTCTCTTCAATCAGTTTATTGATCTTATATACATTACCGAGCAGTATCGGTTTGGCAATGCCTTCATCCCGCACGATCTGTGCAGCTTTGAGGATTTTGTAAGTATCAGCTTCAGCGAACACAACACGCTGTGGATTTTGTTTCGCTTTGCTGGTCACTACGCGCATCAGTTTGTTGTCAAGTCCGAGGCGCTTTTGTAATTCTTCAATATATGCAGGCCAGTTTTTAATCGGCAGCTGTGCAACTCCTGAATCCATGGCCCCCTTTGCAACAGCCGGGGCAACGGTGGCGATCAGCCGGGGATCCAATGGTTTTGGAATGATGTAATCTTTTCCGAAAGTGATGTTCTTCTGGTTGTAGGCAAGGTTTACGATTTCAGGAACGGGTTCTTTGGCAAGGTCTGCAATTGCTTTCACGGCAGCCAGCTTCATCGCTTCATTGATCTGTGTGGCGCGAACATCCAATGCGCCTCGAAAGATGAATGGGAAACCCAGAACGTTATTCACCTGGTTAGGATAATCACTCCGTCCTGTTGCTATTATGGCATCAGGCCTTGCTTCCATGGCCTCATTGTATCCAATTTCAGGATCAGGATTGGCAAGGGCAAAAATGATTGGGTGTTTCGCCATTGCCTTGATCATTTCTTTTGATACAATATTTCCTTTCGATAATCCCAGAAACACATCGGCGTCTTTCAGTGCATCTGTAAGCGTATGCACCTTCTTTGTTGTTGCAAAATATTTTTTGTTGTCGTCAAGGTCGGTCCGGTCAACGTGCAGTACACCTGTACTATCACACATCACGATATTCTCTTTTTTTACACCAAGCGCAATATAAAGTCTGGCGCAGGAAATGGCTGATGCACCTGCACCGCTGACAACAATTTTAACTTTTTCAATTTTCTTTCCTGCGACCTCAAGCGCATTCAACAGCGCGGCAGCAGAAATGATGGCCGTTCCATGCTGGTCATCGTGCATGATGGGAATATTCAATTCCTCTTTCAGGCGCCTCTCAATTTCAAAACACTCGGGCGCTTTAATGTCTTCAAGATTTATTCCTCCAAAAGTGGGAGCAATCGCTTTGACACAAGCCACGAACTTGTCCACATCTGTTTCATCCACCTCAATATCGAATACATCGATATCGGCAAATATCTTAAACAGCAGGCCTTTTCCTTCCATCACAGGCTTTGAAGCTTCAGGGCCGATGTTTCCCAAACCAAGAACTGCAGTACCATTGCTGATCACAGCTACAAGGTTTGCTTTGGCAGTATATTTATAGACGTCTTCTTTGTTCTTTGCGATCTCCAGGCAAGGTTCTGCAACACCCGGTGAATAAGCAAGTGAGAGATCGCGCTGTGTGCTGTATGGTTTGGAAGGAATGACTTCAATCTTTCCGGGTCTCCCCTGTGAATGATAGTCAAGCGCTTCCTGTTTGATTTTTGATTTTGACATATTCGGAATATGAAGGAAACAAAACTACATGAAAAAAATAAAGCATCCCGTTTGGAATGCTTTAACTTTTTTGTATTAATTTCTTAGTTATGAGAAACCATCAGCCTCTTTGAAATCAAGGGCTTACTGTCGTTTGTTAATGTATAATAGTAGACGCCTTCAGGAAGTGTGCTGACTGGTAATTCAACTGAGCCGGTCTTTTCAGTAAGCTGAAACCTTTTTAATTCAGAACCAAGCATGTTGCTTATAACCAGTTGTGCATTGACAACAGAAGGAAGGTTATATGATACAAAGGAAGATTTGTTGGCAGGGTTTGGATAAGCATTGCTCAGGAATTTTGAATTCCCTGATAATTCATTAACGCTTACGCCTACGCCATCAGCATTGTAATGAAAAGAAATACAAATTGAATCTGAAGGATTGTCAATGTCATATGCGCAATAAGTGACATCGGAAATTCCATTCGTATTCAGTGGATTCAGGTCGGCGCGCAAGGTGACATGCTCAGAGTCAGCAACTGCTCCGGGGTCAATATTTACAGTCAGGGAATTACTTTGGCCTGAAGGATAACATACACCAGCGAAGCAAAAATTACTTACGTGATTATTTGCCAGGTTATTTATCGTGCGGGTAACTTTTACGGAGAGGGTAACTGCGCCTGTATTCTGAACCTGAACGTAAGACTGCATCATAAGATTATTTGGTCCGGTCAATGAAGTACTTGCAGGATTCAGGTTAACGAACTGCAAAGACTGTGCATTGATTGAAAAGCTAATAGCAGCACTTGTAATAAGAAGTAATAGTTTTTTCATACCACAAAACTAATAAAATTTTCTAAAGTCCCAATAACCTTTTACCCGAATTGAAATTCGGAAATGACCATAAAAAAAGAGCTGCCTTTTTGGGGCAGCTCTTCAACTCATAAACGATCTTATTAATTAACCATGAAAGGTTTCACAACTTTTCCTTCAGCAGTAGAAACTGAAATGAAGTATGAACCGCTTGCAAGGCCTTTCACGTTGAAATCAACGCTTGATTGTCCTGCAGAAAGATCAGAAACCTGTGAAGCAACAACTTCACCTAAAGTATTCACGATCTCCATGGTAGCTTTTTCGCTTTGTTTCAAAGTTACTTCAACTGTTAATTTCTCAGTAGCAGGGTTAGGATAAACGCTGAACTGAACGTAGTCAGCAACGTTAGCAACACCTGTGCTCAGATTTACATTGATATCATCAAGGTAAAGGTTGTTACCATATCCGCTTGTTCCTTCAAATTTCAAAAGCACAGCAGAATTGTTCAGCATGCTGTTCAATACAACCTGATCAGCAGCCCAATCAGCAGCAGTTGCAGGAGTCCATGCAGTAGTTACATAACCTGTAACAGAAGCAAGAGTAGCACCTGCCTTATTGTAAAGTGACAACCATGTTGTTCCGCAGTTTGAAGAAGCCTTCACCATCAGTTTGTCAGAATAGCTTGCAGAATAGCGTTTGTGTGCGCGCATGAAAGTAACGTTTGCGTTGTCATAACCTACAAAGTTCATCGGAGGAAGCAACATTGCATCAACTTCTCCTGAAGGAATGCTGAAGAAGTCAATCTTTGCAGAACCAACACTGTTGTAACCCGCTGCATTGCGAGCCCATGTAGGAGCTGAGCCACCATTAAGGATGCTCCAGTCTGTCGGAGGGAATGTTGTTGAAGCAAATGCCTGAACTACTGCAGGTCCGCCTGTAGTGCTGTAAACTGTAAAAGGAACACTGGTAGAATTGTTAGTGCTACGTGTATCTGCACCACCGTTTACTCCGGTAATTGCGATAACAGCAGTTCTAGCACCAGCAGCGCCTGTAACATTTGTGATGTTCACGTTGGCATACTCATAAGTAGCCAGGTTGCCTGTCCAAGGAATAGACTGTTGCTGAACACCGTCAACTGTTACTGTAAGAGTAGCAGAAGTCATCGGATTGTTTGAATAGTTGAAAAGACGAACAACCATGTTTACGCCTGCGCAAGATGCGAGAGAAGCATTTTGTCCGCAGCCATAATCAACGCCTGCATCATCAGTTGCAATTGCGAGAATTCTTTTTTGAGTCATCAGCGTGTAATGCTGAGCTGAAGTGATCTGGCTGTTTTCGCGGCAGATACGATCAGGAGTGATCATATAGATTGTCGGGAAATAGCTGATCTGGTACTGACTTGCAATTGTTGCATTGTCAATGATCGGATAAGGAGTGCCGGTTACCCAGTCACCTTGTGTGTTTGTTCCTGTTCCCTGAAGGTCAGCAAGCGTAGTTGCTGCATCTCCTTCAACAAAAAACACCCTTACTTCATCAGTTCCTGCAGGACCATAAGTGTTGTAAAGACTTTCAAGATTGCCGGAGTTATGATAGTTCCAGCATGGTCCGCACCATGTAGCAGAGATGTCGATAAAAACAGTTTTTCCCTGATCTAAAAGATCATATAAGTGCCAAGAGTTTCCGTTGATATCGGTCGCAGTGAAGTCTGGAGCGATACAACCATCAGCTAATTGTGCATTAGCCATCTTTCCGCTGAATAAAAACAGCGCAATAAAGAATAACGAAGTAGTAATTTTTTTCATTGAGAATAAAGTTTATGGGTTTACATTATGGTCAAAGAAAGAGAATAATTTTCATTACCACAACAGGCATCCACACATTTTAACAAACTTTCCCTGTTTTGTGCTATTAACATAAAACCCATTATTTTGCTAAAAAATCAAATTTCAGAGTCAATGAATCTGTTGGAAACATGAATGACCGGTTGAAAAGTCAACCTTGTCAGTGAATTGTCAAAAAGGGTGTGTTCTTTTAAAGATGGAATGGGATTCATTCATTCAATTTAGTCATAACGTTCAATTTGCTATTATTGCAACTTAAATTTCATAAATAATGAGAAATACTATTCTGGTTTTGTTTTCATGTCTAACGGTTGCGGCTTTTGCACAGGACAAAGCTGAGACCCGCTCACTGCCATCCGTCGACATTAAGGATTTGAGCGGATCGACGATCAGTACATCTTCCTTTGATAATGGTGGTAAGCCCATAATTATTGACTTCTGGGCAACCTGGTGCAAACCGTGCATTGAGGAATTAAATACGATTCATGAAGTATATGCTGACTGGCAGAAAGAAACCGGCGTGAAGATTATCACCATTTCACTCGATGATGCACGAACCATGCAGCGTGTTGCCCCATTCATCAACGGCAAGGGATGGACTTATGAAAATTACATTGATCCAAATGGTGACTTTAAACGAGCCATGAATGTAAATATGCCGCCACAGACTTTTGTACTTAACGGTAAGAAGGAAATTGTCTGGCAGCATGTAGGTTTCGCAGAAGGAAATGAAGATGAATTATATGAAGAGGTGAAGAAAGTTACCTCAGTGAAATGATTTGACAATTTCTTTTGCTCCTCCCTTTTCTGTTTCCATACCCAATATCTCAAACTTATTACTAACCCGATCTTCACTTGCCAACTGCCAACTGCCAACTGCCAGCATTTGCCTATAAATGCTGCCTCCTGATCGTATTGGTTTTCTTCTATTCAACTGTTGCGAATGCCCAACTCCTTGGTGGCAGCATTCACGGAAATGTGCAGCTTGATGGACAATATTACCTCTCGGATTCTTTGATTGGCGCACCGGACGTTCCGGAACATTTTCTAAGCAATGGCTTTGCCAACTTTATTTACGAGAGAAATAATTTCTCTGCCGGCCTGAGATATGAAAACTATACGAACCCTATCCTTGGATTTGACTCGAGGTATAAAGGCAACGGAATACCTTACCGCTACCTCAATTATAAAAACGATGAGCTGGAAATAACAGCAGGTAATTTTTATGACCAGTTTGGAAGTGGTGTTGTTTTCCGCACTTACGAGGAGCGCGGCCTTGGACTTGACAATGCCATGGATGGTTTCAGGGTGAAATACAATCCGGTGAACGGCGTTTATTTTAAAGGCATCATCGGTTATCAGCGTAATTTCTTTTCAAAAGGAGATGGTATCGTGCGGGGTGTCGACCTTGACTGGAATATCAATGAGTCTTTGAAGTGCCTTGACAGCTGCAAAACGAAATTTATACTTGGAGGTAATTTCGTTAGCAAATACCAGGATGACCAGGACCCGGTTTATATCCTTCCCAAAAATGTGGGAGCAGGCTCAGGGCGATTGAGTATCATCCATGGGAACCTGACGCTCACCGGTGAGTATGCGCAGAAAGCAAATGATCCCTCAACTAGCAATGGCTTTATATATAAAGATGGATCGGCAACAATCCTTACAGCCACATATTCAATGAAAGGTTTTGGATTTACGCTGGCCGGAAAAAGGGTAGATAACATGAGTTTCAGAAGTGAACGTACTGCAACATTGAATTCGCTCATTATTAATTACCTGCCGGCGATGACAAAAAATCACACCAACATACTTGCTGCACTTTATCCTTATGCCACACAGCCAAATGGAGAATATGGAATGCAGGCCGAGTTGTTTTTTCTGCTCAAACCTAAATCAGCGCTTGGCGGAAAATACGGTACTGATGTAACGGTAAATTA
Source organism: Bacteroidota bacterium (assembly GCA_026391975.1). Classification (GTDB taxonomy): domain Bacteria; phylum Bacteroidota; class Bacteroidia; order AKYH767-A; family 2013-40CM-41-45; genus JAPLDB01. The sequence goes on from JAPLDB010000128.1 coordinate 29,008, forward strand.
TTCGAGGGCGCAGTCCATTGATAAAGAACCT
>JAPLDB010000128.1:29044-31032 GCA_026391975.1 Bacteroidota bacterium
CCGGAGATGATAACGGATACACTTCCGATTTCCTTAAAGTGGGAGATGAAATATATTTCGAAGACTTTAATCTTGAAATCAATCATAAATGGAATAAGAGTCTTCGTTCAATAATCTCTTATGTATATATAAATTACAATAAAGATGTGATCGAGGGAAGGGAAGGATTCGGAAATGTGTACAGTCATATCGGTATCATTGAAACTGCGTGGAAGATCAATTCGAAGAATAGTCTAAGGGCTGAATTGCAGCATCTGTACACGAAACAGGATAAGCAAAGCTGGGCGCTTGTACTCCTTGAGTATTCTCTTACACCACATTGGTTCGTTGCAGGATTTGATGAATATAATTATGGCAATGATATTTCAGCCGAGCGCTTTCATTTTTATACAGGAACATTCGGATATACCAGAGGCACCAACAGGATTCAGTTTGGCTATGGAAGGCAGCGAGCAGGAATATTTTGTGTTGGAGGCGTCTGCAGGACCGTACCTTCATCGAATGGCTTTACACTTTCAATAACAAGCAGTTTTTAATTCAGGAAAATGAAAAAGATAATCTCCCTCCTCATTATTGGTTTCGTGATCTCAATTTATTCATGTGATAAAATTGATGGTCCGACCCGTGAATCATTTTCTGTAGATACTACCTGCAGTTTTCCAGACGATAACTCGATACCTGATAAGAAGGTTCTCGTAGAAGATTATACCGGCCACAATTGCGGTAATTGCCCGGCAGGTGGTGTGATTTTAAATGATTCCATGCGCAGCAAATATGGTGACAGGCTTGTATCCATATCTGTTCATGCAGGGGATTATGCGAATGTTTGCCCAGGTCTGGCCACTTGTGCGCCCGGTGCACCTGCAGGTTCGTTTGCAATAGATTATAAGTGTGCGACCAGTGTCGACTGGCATGATTTCTTTGGTGTATTCTTTTACCCGGCAGGAATGATTGACAGGATAGACTACCCCGGTGACCACCTGAAACCAAAAGACAGCTGGGATCAGGAAGCGCAGGCTAGTTTGAATATGCCTGCAAAGGCAAGAGTCAGGATTCAGAATACGTATACTGAAAGTGACAGAAAATTGAGGGCATGTATTGAAACAAAATTTCTTGAGGAAGTTACCGGTGATTATAAACTTTCAGTTGTGCTTACTGAAGACAGCATCATCGACTGGCAGGTTTGGTATGGTCACAATCCTGAACTTGTTCCGGATTATGTACATCACCATTTGCTACGTACGTCATTAAATACTTCTTTTGGAGTGAACATTGCTTCCGGTACAACTGCTGCCAATACTGCAGTAGCAAACGGCTATTCAATCATCCTCGACGCAAACTGGAATCCTGAACATTGCGCTGTTGTTGCTTTTGTTTACAATGCCAGCACTTATGAGGTTATGCAGGTTGAAGAAGTAAAAATAAAATAGTGTATTAGGACCGGCTTGTGTTTCATAAATAATAATGGTTAAGCGTTTATTATTTCTCGCCATTATTTTTTCTTCATGCCTTTACACTTCAGGTCAAAAATTCAATGCTGGTTTTTTTTCCGGCCTGAGTATTTCTCAGGTAGATGGTGATCATCTTTCCGGTTTTAATAAAGCCGGAATAAGGGCTGGGGGATTTGTCAACAGGAAAATTGGAGAGAAATTTAGTCTTCAGTTCGAGATCGCATTTATTCAGAAAGGAAGCCGGATGCCATTGTCCAAAGATGGAGTGTTTTACCTGATGAGGCTCAATTATATTGAAGTTCCGTTACTGTTCAATTATAAAATCTCGACAAAGTGGAGCATTGAAGCAGGACCTGCTTTTGCGACACTCGTTTCAACTTTCGAAGAGGATCAGCTGGGTGAAATTACAAATGCACCACCTTTTCGCAGGAATGATTATTTGGCATGCGGAGGAGCAAATTATCTCATATCAGGCCATTTGATTTTTAATGTCCGTTACAGTTATTCAGTTGTAAGTATTCGAAATAATAATGATAG
>JAPLDB010000078.1 GCA_026391975.1 Bacteroidota bacterium
TACTTTTAAATTTTCTCGTAATCTCGTTCATCTTTCATTTAGGTAGATAAGGATTAATAATGCGTACATCAGGAATCCACCCGATATCCTCCCGTTGGGTGTAGCCATATATAAAACTTTCCTGCTGTCAGGTCTTCCTTTAACGTTGCACTCTCATTTTATTAATGTATTACTACTACTATAAACAGGGGGGATCGGGGGGAGTTGATAAGTTGCGATATTTGTTGATAAGGTTAACACTGACAGGGGTGACCTAACAGGTCTTCCAGGCTTTTAGGCCTATCGTTCGATGCAGGTCCCCTGTCAGTTTAATTGAACAAACCTCAGATAGAAATTTGGGTATGACCCATTATCAAGGAATTGAGAGTGTTCAATTTTGTTAACTGAAATTGAGTTACTAATTTCTAAAAACAAAAGTATGAAATTTGAAAACATTATCGGCATTGATGTCGCCAAGGAGCAAGTAGAACTTGCATTTTTGCATAAGGGCGAGAAAGGAATTCAATCATGCCTGGCAAACAAGCCAAAAATGATTGAGCGATTTTTTAAAGAAAGCAAAATCGATTTGAGTCAAACACTTGTGTGTATGGAACATACAGGAATTTACAACAATCACTTACTGCAATTCTTCAGCAAGCATGGTGTCCATGTGTGGTTGGAAAGTCCGGTCCATATTAAGCGTTCTATAGGAATGGTTAGAGGAAAAAATGATAAAATAGATGCTCTTCGCATAGCAACTTTCGCCTTCAATCATCAAACAGAGGTAAAGCTTTGGACACCAAAACGAGATGTGATTGAGAAGTTGAAACATCTTATGTCGGAACGCGGACGTCTAATACGAGTTCGCGTACTTCTTGAGAAGCCGATCAATGAAGCACGAACATTTTGTAGTAAAGAAAATCTAAAAATGCTTAGGAGTGGTTGTAGTTCAACAATACGTGCGGTGAAACAAGATCTGAAAAAGATAAATCAGCAGATTATAGAAATCATAAAAGCGGATGAGCGGCTCAATGAACTATTTAATTATGTAACATCAGTTCCGAACGTAGGGACAGTTGTCGGAACTGCCATTCTTATCGCTACAAATGAATTTAAAAGCATCACTAATCCACGAAAGTTCGCATGCCATTGCGGAGTAGCCCCATTTGAATACTCTTCAGGAACAAGTATCCGTGGGAAAACCAGGGTGTCAAATCTTGCGGATAAAGAAATGAAAACCTTGCTGCACATGGCTGCAGTTGGCTCCACGAGCCGACCAGGGGAGTTTATTGAATATTTTAAAAGAAAAGCCTCCGAAGGAAAAAATAAAATGCTTGTATTAAACTCAATCCGCAATAAAATCATTCATCGGGTGTTCGCATGTGTACGGGATAAAAAAAAATATCAAAAAGACTTGCTTTTGGTATAGAAATCGAACGAGGTTTGCGCGGAGTGAGTCCGATAACCATCTGACCTGCCGGACTACTAAACTACAAATTATTTATCTGATCTGCCTATAGCCATTAGACATTGCCAGAACAATATGCCAGGGCTAATTAATGACCACGTTTCCTGTCGGGTCTCTCCACCCACTGGCTTCATGCGAAGACAGCAGTAAGTTAAAGATTAAATTCAGATTTTTTTTATAATACACGTTTCCTGTCGGGTCTCTCCGCGCTCAGGCCTCGTGCGAAGACCCAACAGCAGTAACTACAAATTATTTATCTGATCTGCCTTCAGGCCTCGTGCGAAGACCCAACAGCAGTAACTACAAATTATTTATCTGATCTGCCTGTAGCAATTTGAAATTGCCAGAACAATATGCCAGGGCTAATTAATTACCACGTTTCCTGTCGGGTCTCTCCGCGCCCAGGCCGCGTCCGAAGACCCAACAGCAGTAAAAAAATCTCATTTTCCCCTAAACCTTACACTTCTTTCTTCCGTTAGAATAAGCACACTCAAATTTCGTTAACCAATTATGCAAAGGTTCAATTTAACCCCGTATCTGTTTTTTCTCTCATCGCTGATGGTGGGAACCACTGTTTCTTATGCCGGCGATCAAAAAATGACCCGCCATGAATACATTGACAGGTATAAAGACGATGCCGTACGTGACATGAAGAAGACCGGCGTTCCGGCAAGTATTACGCTTGCACAGGCTTGTCTGGAAAGCCAGGACGGAAACAGCCCGCTGGCCATTGAAGCAAACAACCACTTCGGCATCAAGTGTGCAAACTGGAATGGTGATACTTATACCCAGGATGACGATACACGCGATGAATGTTTTCGTAAATACAATGGTGCGCTTGAGTCATATGATGATCATTCTGAATTTCTGAGAACACGACCGCGCTACGCTGAGTTATTCCTGCTTGATATTACAGATTACCAGGGTTGGGCTAAAGGTTTGAAAAAAGCAGGGTATGCTACCAACCCGCAATATGCAGAACGACTGATTAAAATTATTGAAGAGAACAAACTCTATGAACTCGATAATGGCCGTGAACTGCCGGTGGAAATGTATGAGCCCGTGGCAAGTTCAGGTCCTGAACCAATACTGCAAAAGACTTCACCTTCTCCAAAAAAGATCATCGTTCCTACAAGCCAGATCATCAACCCTTTTGGCGGTCACCAGGTTTTCTTTAATAACGAGACGCCTTATGTAATTGCATCTTCAGAAGATACATACCGCAGCATTGCCGATGAATTTGAAATGGGCGAATGGCAGGTTTTGAAATACAATGAAGTGGAAAAAGGCTCACCTGTAGATGAAGGAGAAAAAGTTTACCTGAAACCGAAGAGACGCACCGGCGACCGCACATTTTATACTGTTAAGCCCGGACAAACCCTCCATGAAATTGCTCAGGAACAAGGCGTGAAACTCCGCTTGCTTTTAAAGTGGAATGAAATGAGCGAAAATGCCGAGGTGAAACCGGGACAGAGAGTGTATCTTCAGAGTAAGAAATCCTGAATTGGGAACGTGTAGTGAGTAGTGAGTATTGAGTATTGAGTATTGAGAAACTGGAAATTAACATTCTGAAACAGTAATTTCAATTTGGAATTCCCTACTTCTGACTTTTGACTTCTGACTTTTAACTTATTTTAAAAACCAATCTTCACCAAATACGGCTCCCCGTCTCTCTCTGCCGGCATCAATATCGTATCCTCGTCTACCTGCTTTGCAGAATGAGGGATTACACTTGCATTCATTGATTCTTCAAAAAGTATTTTCGTCTGCTGCTCCCCCACTCCACTGATGGTTGTCATTAAAACTGAACTGTTGTCGGCGATGTACTTGTTATAGATGTTCAGTATTTTTCCTTCAATGATCGCTGAAAAATAGGAGGAGTAATAGCCTCCGTCATCCGTTGAGTTCTGGTCCTTCTGAATAGAATTGCTCCATAACAATGTACCGTCAGGATTAATCGACAGTGCGATGATGTTTCCATAATGGTAATAGTAGTGATACACCCATGTTTGCAGGTAATAATCCCAGTAGGAACGTGTGGCAATGTTGAATGACTCAGCTACAATGGCTGCTCCACCGTCCTTCCTGATCACGCTTCTGTCGATTGAATAATTTACGAGCTCATTGTCGTTACTCCTCCCCTCCTTTACAAGCTTTCTGAGAAAGTCCTGACTGAATGACGAGGTAACGACAGGCGTTTGCAACAATGAATCCTCGCTGAGTGAATAATAAAAAACGCCTGATGTAGTATAGGCTGTCATATCAGAATAAAATCCCGACACCACAATTTTTCTGTTCAGGTTGTCGGCGCTGATCGCAACATCAGTGAGAAATCTGTTTTCAAGTTTGATTTCATTTTGAGAAACTTCATCCTTTTTCAGGTTATAAGAGATCAGTTTATAAAAGCTTTCGCCTGGATTTTTCACCCTTTTCTCAGTACGAAATTCAATACCCAGCAGATAAAAATTTCCTTCATCAGATAAAACTGAAGTAATCGGCCCGAACAATTTCGCCTTTACAGGAACCCTGAATTCCTTTCTTCCAACCACTGTCAATGCGGTATCAAAGATGGCCGTTGAATACAACTGGTCCTCATTTTCTTTCGATACAGAACGCATGGCACAGGCAACCAGGTTTTCGTCATGAGAATAGATCAGATCAGGCTGATTGTCCTCGTCAAATTTCAATGCAGGGGTTTCTATCACCAAGACAGTATTCCCGGATAAATTTCCATCCGAGCCCAGCTTTTGAATATAGAGCTGAAGCAGTTTTTTCTGTTTGTCAAATGAGGAATACAATATTGCAACCTGAGATCCGACAATGCCAACATCTGCAATGCGGCAGTCTTCGCAACCAATTGTAAGAGGTCGGGAGAATTTCAACCTCAGGTCTTCACCCATCAGTTGTAGAAGATATTTACGGGTACGGAATCCCCATCTGTTGTTATCATTTCCGAAAGTGATGTTGCTTCTCAAAAGGAAATAGCCTTCATCCGTCGAGCCAAGTATTCTGAGAAAAGGAAACTTTTTGTCATCAGATAAAGGTGCGCTCCATTTTATGGACTGTGAAAAGGAAGACCCTGTATAAAAAAGGGTAAAGCTAAATACAATTGCAATGGAAATTCTCTTCATCGTTTTCGGTTCTCCGTGTTGCAAAGTTCGTGTTTTCCCGGCGAATATGTGCTCACTATAGGATTTCCACAATGTGCTAATGAATGACCCCGCCTCGCCTAAGGCGAGACGAGGTATCTTGCCACGAATTACACGAATTATCACTAATTGGTGTATGCATTGTAATAATGTTTCGTGTGAATTAGTGAAATTCGTGGCTGAAATTTTAATTCAACCCCGCAGCAAAGCTGCGAGGAATTCCTTTGATTTAACTTTAGCCGGTCTATTGAAAACGCCCGACATGTATCATTTTCACACATAAAAACCTTTTCTACCTTCGTGCCACATTTTATTATAATCAAGCCATTTCAAACACTTAAAGAAAACCATATGAGTACACTTTCGACAGGCGTTCAGAAAAAAGTGGATGCGTTCATGCAGCACATCGCAGCAAAAAATCCGGGAGAAAAAGAATTTCACCAGGCCGTTCACGAGGTGGCCATGACGGTGATGCCTTTCATCGAGGACAAACCGATATATGAAAAAGCAAAAGTGCTGGAGCGCATTGCTGAACCTGAACGTGTAGTGATGTTTCGTGTGCCCTGGATGAATGACAAAGGTGAGTTTCAGGTTAACCGCGGCTTCCGTGTACAAATGAGCAGCGCCATCGGCCCATACAAAGGCGGTCTGCGTTTTCACCCGACCGTTTACCTCGGTATTTTAAAATTCCTTGCATTCGAACAGGTTTTTAAAAACAGTCTGACAACCCTTCCAATGGGAGGCGGAAAAGGCGGCTCTGACTTTGATCCGAAAGGAAAATCAGACAATGAAGTGATGAGCTTCTGTCAGAGCTTTATGAGTGAGTTATTCAGGCACATCGGTGCTGATATTGATGTTCCTGCAGGTGATATCGGTGTAGGCGGAAGAGAAGTTGGATTTTTATTCGGACAATACAAAAGATTAAGCGGCGAATTCACCGGCGTACTCACGGGTAAAGGAATTCAGTTTGGCGGAAGTCTTATTCGCCCTGAAGCTACAGGTTATGGCTGTGTGTACTTTACACAGGAAATGCTAAAAACAAAAGGCGATAGTTTAAAAGGTAAAAATGTAGTGATCAGCGGATCAGGAAATGTGGCGCAATATGCTGCAGAAAAATGCATCCAACTCGGCGCGAAAGTTTTAACATTAAGTGACAGCGAAGGCTATATTTATGATAAAGACGGAATTGATGCAGAGAAACTTAACTACGTTATGCACCTGAAGAATGAAAAACGTGGCCGCATCAGGGAGTATGCTGATAAATACAAATGTGAATTTGTTGCAGGCAAAACGCCGTGGGGCGTGAAATGCGACATTGCATTGCCTTGTGCTACACAGAATGAGTTGAACGGAGATGATGCAAACTTATTGGTGAAGAACGGCTGCAAAGCAGTGGCAGAAGGCGCCAACATGCCATCTACTCCTGAAGCAATGGATGTATTCATCAATAACAAAATCCTTTTCGCTCCGGGAAAAGCTTCCAACGCCGGTGGTGTTGCAGTATCAGGACTGGAAATGAGTCAGAACTCACTTCGCCTTTCGTGGACACGTGAAGAAGTAGACCAGCGTCTGCTTGGCATCATGAGCAGCATTCATCTTACCTGCGTGAAGTACGGAACGAGCAATGGATTTACAAATTACGTGAGTGGTGCAAACATCGGCGGCTTTGTGAAAGTGGCTGATGCAATGCTTTCTCAGGGACATGTTTAAAAAACAAATATGAGTTTACGGTGGCTGCTGATTATTTGTAGCTGCATTCTGGGCTCCTGCGCTCCCATGCGGTTTGTAAAACCATTGGAGAAAAAACAACAGGCAGCGAACATTTCTCTTGGCGGCGAACTGATCAAGTACAATTCTCTAACCATCCCTGTTCCTTTTCTTACAGCGAACTATGGTTATGGCATTGACAGTTCGCTAACAGGATTTGCATCACTGAATATTACTTCTGCCCTCTTCGGAAATTTTCACCTTGGTTTGGGCGCCACAAAACAATTGCTGAAGCAAAACGGGTATTGTCCTGCATTCAGTGTTGCACCGGCATTTGACTTTATTTACAGAAACAAAAATGCTGTTAAATTCTACCCTCAATTAGCAGTAAATGCATTCTGGGAATACGGGAAAAAGAACAATCTCGTATACCTCGGCATTGACAACTGGTTTGAGCTTGCATCAAAAAGGGCTTACGGACAAAAGCAGGAAAACCACTGGATCTTCATGCCGGCTTTGGGTCACAGCTTCTGTGGAAAAAAAGGAAGCTTTAATACTGAAGTAAGGGTCATTGCCCCCAACCTGTCGAACGAAAAACTTGTTGTAGAATACCAGACACCATTAAAGACCCACGGTGCATTCGGAGTTTATATTGGTTACACAAGAAAATTTTAAGAGATGAAAAAAATAATTCTTCTTCTTATTGTTGTTTCAACGCTGACAAGTTGTTTTGACCTTGACGACAATCTTTACAACCAGTCAAAGGTCGATCGTTACAGGTTAGATGATTACGACGGTGACACAGATTTTCACCTTGACCTTTCATATCGAATTCCGGATTCACTGATTCACATTTTTACACTTGCATCACAGGGAAACGATGAATCATCAGCGACCACCATTTATGCCATTTACATTGGCAGCATTTCCCGCATTGCAACGGACACGGTAATCATGTATTGCCATGGTAACAAAGACCACATGGATGGATACTGGACGCGCGCTGAACTTTTAGCAAATACAAAAAGTAAAAACCGTTTCGGAGTGATGATGATCGATTACCGTGGCTACGGAATGAGTGAAGGCGAACCCTCTGAAAATGGCTTGTATGCAGATGCTGATGCAGCATTGAAATGGTTGAAAGAGAAAGGACTCAGCGATTCAAGGCTTGTGATGTATGGCTACAGCATGGGTACTGCGCCTGCAACAAAACTGACAGCAGAAAACTTCAGCATGAAACCTTCTAAATTGATGCTGGAGGCGCCATTTGCATCAGCGGAAACAATGATACAGGATGGATCAGGACTGGATTTGCCGGGAGAATTTATGACATCCCTTTCGATCAATAACGGGGAAGAAATAAAATCAGTGAGCCAGCCCTTTTTCTGGATCCATGGAGAAGCGGATGATTTTTTAAATATTGACACCCACGGACAGGTCGTGTATGACAACTACAGCGGTACTTATTCAGAAGCACACAGGATTCCCGGCGCTGATCATAATTCCATTGAAACCACGATGGGATTTCAGGAGTATATGGATGCAGTGGGGGATTTTATGACACTACATTGACAGGTGGATTTGATTTTTTTTGAGATCGCATCGGCACGGAATTTTACCTCAAATATAATTTCTCAAAAACGCCATTTTCATCCTTCTTGCAAAAATAAAATGAATTGAACTCATTGATATTAACTTTTGGTTCGCTTTCAGGCGATAATTATTTGTTCGTTTTCTGTTTTAATAAAACTTCAACAGGAAAACTCAAAGCGACCTGTAAATCGTGTACACGGAAGATAAAGTGATCACGATTCCTATACTGATCATCAATACCCGCTTGTTGATTTTCGATGTCAGCATTGCTCCTATGGGGGCTGCAATAACACCACCGGCGATCAGGCCCAATACAATTTGCCAGCTTTCAACCCCGACAATTAAAATAAAGACACCTGTACTGAAAAAAGCAATAAAAAATTCTGCTGTGTTAACTGTTCCGATGGTTTCTCTTGGATTTTTTCCCTGGTGAATAATATTAGATGTTACGATCGGCCCCCAGCCACCACCACCAATAGCATCACAGAGTCCGCCAATGAAGGCCAGCCATTCTGCATGCTTTATCTCTTTCTCCACTTTTTGTCTGTTGCGAATACCTTTGGTTATGATTACCATCCCTAAAACTAACAAATACGCGGCGATGTATGGCTTGATCACATTGCCATCCAATACCTCTGAAATCAGGTATGCGCCGATCATGGCACCGATTGAACCTGTCACCACAATTCGAAGGAATAGCTTTCTGTCAATGTTCTTAAATCGCAGGTGCGTAAGTCCCGAAACACCAGTAGTAAAAACCTCCGCTGTATGAACTGCTGCTGTGGCTACACGAGGGGCAACACCAAAATTGAGTAGAAGTGTTGAGCAACTTACACCATAAGCCATTCCCAAGGTTCCGTCGATCAGCTGCGCAATAAAACCAACAATTATAAACTGATAAAAAGTTTTATCAAGATGAATATCTGCAACTTCCAACTCCGGAAGAATAGTGATCAGCAGAAAGCAAATGAGGATCAGTTTTAAGGTGACAATCGTCCATCCAATTTGCCTGTTGGTGATTTGATCCATTTCCTTTGATTTTGGTTAATCTCAAAGAATCAAATATAGGAAAGTTTGGGAGCCATGACCAAATTTGGTCATTCTATTAATAGCTAAGTTTATTAATATCCTTAAAATTTGTCCTGATTATTCAATTCATTGATGCAGAATGCTGATGACATCTTGAATTGGAGATTTGCAATTAA
>JAPLDB010000075.1 GCA_026391975.1 Bacteroidota bacterium
CTTAGGTTTGATTCGATATTCGATGGAGTAATAGCAAAATGAAAATTTCAAAAAGCAACTACGAAGCATTTTTTCTCGACTATCACGAGGGTAATCTCAGTGATGAGTTGAGGAATGAAGTGCAGGCTTTCGTGGATTCAAATCCTGACCTGAAGGATGAATTCGAGAGCTTCGAAGTTATTTCATTGATTGAAAGTCCTGTGGTGTTTTCCGGAAAGGAAAAGCTAAAGAGAAATACGATTACTGAATTCAATTATAAAACATGGTTTGTTGCCTATGAAGAAAATGACCTCAATGTAGAAGATAGAAAACAGGTTGAGCAATTCCTTGTTGCCAATCCCGGTTACAAATCAGAGTTTGAAATACTGAAGCAGGCAAAAGTACTTCCCGATCTTACGATCCGTTTTAAAAATAAGTCTTCCCTGAAAAAGGGGGGTGCGGTAATCCCAATGTGGGTGCGGTTTGCAGCAGCTGCATGTCTGGTTATCGGATTGATCAGTTATTTTGTGATACAACATAAACCAAAACGGGAATTAGCAACAGATCACAACCTTCAAAATACGACACCTGTTATTCCAAATGAGAAAACTCCGATTGAAAAAATTAAAACTGTTGTTGAAGGGGAAAAGGAGGTAATCGAAAGAAGCAATCAACGGAAAAAGAACCGGAAGCCTTTTTTGAAGAAGGAAATTCAAAACAAGGGTGAAGAAAAATTGGCTAAACTTGATTCAATTCAGGTTATTCAAAATGAAAATAGTCTGAACGAACAACCTATAGCCTTTCAACAGCAAACATCAAACCCTGAACAGCAAACGACAATCATCATCAACGAGACCAAAGCTCAAAAACCCGGGAATAATCAAAATTTTGTTGTGCTGGATGACAATGATCTCACAGAGTTAGGGTTGAACGAGAAGAAAGCGGAAGAAAACAAATCCTTGCTCGCCGATGCTTTAAATGGAGTAGGTAAAGTATTTGGTGTAAATGCACATTATAATCAAACACACAAGCCGCTTCAGTCAAAATACACAGAAACGCTGGCACTCGGACCTATTGCCATTACAAGGACTGTATTAAGATAAATATTTCGTGGTAATAATTGGATTATGGCGCCTGTTTGACCGGGCGCTTTTTTTCATTTTTAGCAATGTGAAAGCTTGGGTACAAATAGCTCCCGGCATCCTGATTAATATCATACAGGTCAACCATAAAATTAATCACAAACTGCAAATACCCCGCAAATTCATTGAATCGGAATTTATTTAGCCGTAATTAATATGTCGTCCCTATGGGACTATGATGCATCAAACGAATCACTTGTTTTTTCTTTGCGCCTCAGCGCCTTTGCGTGAAATATATTTTTTCCAGCCTGTAACAACCCCACTACGCAGGGCGTCACATTACTAAAGACAAACAAAAGAACATTATGAAAATAGCAAGAACAATTTTAGCAGCCCTGATTTCAATTCCTTTTTTAGGATTCGCGAGTTCAAATGAGGAATCATTCACAAAAGTAGAGCTAAGCTCTGTTGGTAAGGTTTATGTTTCCGGGGGAGACAGCAACTTTGTTGAAATAACCACTTCCGGCTCCAGAGAAGGCATTGACACAAAGGTTAGGAATAACACCCTCTATATACAAAGCGAAGTAGATGCCGAGTACAGGATCACCATGAAAACCATTGAAGGTCTGTCCGTAAGCGGTACCGGTGAAATATTTTCTTCCAATACCTTAACTGCAGATCATCTCCGGCTTGATGTTTCCGGAAGCGGAAAAATGACATTGGCGCTGGATGTGAAAGACCTTACCATTGACATCAGTGGCGTTGGCAAAATGACTTTGTCGGGGAAAGCCGAAAATGCAGTTGTGGATATTTCAGGATCAGGCAAGGTAGAAGCATTGGATCTTTCTGTAAAAAAATGTACGGCTGATATTTCAGGTGTAGGTAAATGTAATATTGATGTAACCGAATCACTCAAGACAGACATCAGCGGAATGGGTTCTGTCAATTATAAAACAAAACCGGCTCACCTCAACAGTGATGTATCCGGAATAGGCAGCATCAATGATAGTGATGATAAAGATTCAAAAAATGAATATGGAAAGTCAGACACTACGCACCTGTCTTTTGGTGAAGCAAAAGTACTCATCGTACGCTCTGATTCTGCAATTGCAAAGCGCAAAGAGAACAATGAAAAATCAAAACCAATCTGGGGCGGAGTTGAACTGGGCTTTAACAATTTCGTGAATAGTGCGGGCAAAATGGAAGTTCCGCAGGGGTACAACTACCTTGATCTGAATACAGGCAAGTCGGTTTCCGTTTCGCTCAACATCTTGCAGAAGAATTTCAGATTGGGCCACAGCAATGTTTGGTTTTTTACAGGACTCGGTGTTACATGGAACAATTACAGGTTTGATAAAAATGTAAACCTGAGCTCAGCAACAAGCACAATAACAGGAAGCTTTGATACGACTTCAACGCGTACATATGTAAAATCGAAATTGACCTCTTCCTACCTGACAGTTCCATTGATGTTTGAGGCATTCACCAGTAAGAAAAGCAAGAATGCATTTCATATTGGTGTAGGAGCCATGCTAGGTTACAAGATCGGTTCTCATACAAAAACAAGATATTCAGAAGCCGGAAGTACTGAAAAACCAAAGCAGTACGATGATTTTTACCTCAACCCTTTCAGGTACGGCGCGCGTGTGGCGATTGGGTACAAAAGTTTCAATGTATATGCTGACTATTATGCATCAACATTGTTCAGAGATAAAAAGGGGCCGGAGTTGTATCCTGTAGCAATCGGAATTTCACTTGCAGCATTTTAATCGTTGAGAATTTAGATAAAACAAATCATAAAACAGAAAAAAAATGAAAGCACTAATCATCGCAGCACTTCCGGTAATGATGAGCCATGGATGCGCCTTTGGAATTAATGGCTCAGAAAATGTAGTATCCGAGAATCGCACAGTAGCAAGCTTTTCAGGAATTGATCTCCAATGTTCAGCCAATGTATATTTTATGCAGGGAGATGAGCAATCTGTAAGAGTGGAGGCGGAGGATAACATCATCAGCCATATCACAACAGAGGTGAATGGCGGTGAACTGATCGTGAGCACAGACGGGAATAACATCAGGACTCACAAGGACATCAACGTTTACGTTACAGTGAAGGAATTATGTTTGCTTGAACTCACAGGCTCCGGAAACATGATAGGTAAAGGGTATGTCAATTGCGACAACATGATCTTAAGCGTAAGCGGCTCAGGAAATATCAAGGCTGACGTGCGTTCGCTGTCAATGAAAATTAAAGTGAGCGGTTCGGGAAATCTTGATGTAAGTGGAACTGCCACAGCTTGCGATATCAGAATTGCCGGCTCAGGTAACGTAAATGCACAAAATCTTCAGAGCATGAACAGCTCAGTATCTATCTCAGGCAGCGGGAAAAGTACCGTGAATGCCAGCAATGAACTGGATGTAAGTATCCCGGGAAGCGGGGAGGTTCATTATACCGTTGAACCGCAGAAATTAAGAACAAGTATAACAGGATCGGGTAGTGTTTCCAAGATCTGATCCATTTACAGTTATTGACAAAGAGTATTTAAAATAGTTTTCTCGTGGTGACTCCGGGTTGTCGTAAGGCAGTCCGGAGTTTTTTTGTGATATGCCGATTAAATTTATTTCTTAAGTAATAGGTACTTTCGCACAGTGCATCCCTTACTCGACAATCCTGTTTTCAATGCCCTTTCATCTGTTGACTCACATCTTGGTACAGGCACTGAGAATGTAAAATATTTTGACAAGGAAGTTTCTCCGTATGCAGGAATCAGAGATGAATACCAAAATGGCTTTGAAGATCTCCATCAGTTACTTCCTGCAGGCCGAAATATCCTTTATGCAACGCGCAAAAAAATTTCTGAACCAAAGGGGTGGAAAATGATTGTGGAAATAGAAGGGTTGCAGTTTGTTTTTGAATCGGGGAAATCAATTGTGCGTAATGAGATTGAGCTTGTCCCACTCGAGCGAAACCATGTGGATGAAATGATAGCATTGGCAAAACTTACAAAGCCGGGACCTTTTGACAGACGCACAATTGAGTTCGGAAGTTATTATGGAATATTTGAAAACGAAAAATTGGTTGCAATGACCGGCCAGCGACTGCATATTCCGGGTTTCTCAGAAGTAAGCGCTGTTTGTACACATCCGTTGCATATTGGAAAGGGCTATGCAGGCATTTTACTACCGCATCAGATTGATATTATTGTCAAAAGTGGCAAGCGCCCGTTTTTGCATGTGCGGTCAGACAACGAAAGAGCAATTGCACTTTATGAAAGAATCGGGTTCAGGGTAAACGGGCCGATGAATTTTTATTTTCTAAAAAAAGCGTAAGAGTAATTTAGCAACTTACCACTTCAGCTTACTCAGGAAATTTACATCGGTTGTACCGGTATTCCTGTATATCATCATCAGGATTGCAAGACCTACTGCAACTTCAGCAGCAGCAACGGCCATGATGAAAAACACAAATACTTGTCCGGAACTATCGCCATGATATGCAGAAAAAGCCACGAGCAAAAGATTCACGGCATTCAACATAAGTTCAACGCACATAAATATGACAATAGCATTTCTTCTGAACATGACACCCATTACCCCAATGCTGAATAGCATTGCGCTTAACAATATGTAGTAGTTCAGGGGTATTTGTTGTATGAGGTGATTCATAATACAAGTTTGTCGTTGACAATGCGCAGTTTGTAAATTGCCAACTGCCTATTGCTTTCTTAATTAATTGATTTCCTTCTTCCCAAGCATAACCGCACCTACCATCGCCGCCAGAAATAAGATAGAGGATACTTCAAACGGCAAAGCAAATTCATTGTATAGAGTATGTCCAAGGTTTTTTATCAAGCCGGCTTCACTATTGACAACTGGCGTTACGTCAGGAGAAACATTTTTCAACGCACCAACAAGCACGATCATCAGTATTCCACCGGCAATTGTTGCTGCTACCTTCTGCAATGATGATTTATGGGGTTCTACTTCGGCGTTTAAATTCAGCATCATGATCACGTATAAGAATAAAACCATAATGGCTCCGGCGTAAACGATAATGTGGACTGCTGCGAGGAACTGCGCATTCAGCAAAACATAATGTCCGGCGATTGCAAAAAAAGTGATGATCAGGTACAACACGCTGTGTACAGGGTTTTTTGAAATCACAACCATCAGCGCACTCAGGATGGCAAGGAAACTAAGGAAGTAGAATATATATTGAGACATATAAATCAGTTGGCAAAAAGGCAGTTGGCGAAATCAAAAGCTTAACGCCCTAGATGCTACCTTATTTTAACTTGTTATGTTGTAAATTTTTGTTTTGCTTGAAATCAAGAACCTCTTTTGTCTGGCGTTTTGAAATATCGATGCGTTCATTTACGTCTTCAACGAGTTTGTCTTTTCCGTAAATGAATTCTTTTCGTTTGAAATCTGTTGGAACAATTCGATCGGTTAAGAAAATAGCTTCTTTCGGACAGGCTTCTTCACAAAGTCCGCAGAAAATGCAACGAAGCATGTTAATATCATAAACGCTTGCATATTTTTCTTCGCGATACAATTTCTCTTCTCCCTTTTTTCTTTCGGAAGCCGTCATCGTAATTGCTTCAGCAGGACAAGCCACTGCGCACAGTCCGCAGGCCGTACAACGTTCTGCTCCGTTTTCATCACGTTTTAATACATGCTGACCGCGATAAATCTCCGAAAACTCGCGTTGCACTTCCGGATAAGATATGGTTGCCTTCTTTTTGAATAGGTGAGAAAACGTAATTCTCATTCCACCAATGATGGCAGGGAGATACATTCTCTCCTTCCACGTCATTTCTTTGTTGACGACAACTTTACTTCTATTTGTGAGGGGTTGCATTTTTACAGTTGCAATATGCAATTTGTATTGGAATCCAATTAATATTGACAAATTGATTGCATAGTTGGGCTATTTCTTCTTTTTAAATGGGCTTTTTGAGGTTATTGTTCCATCGGGCATGCGGTAGTATATTCGATTCTTAATACCGAAAACATTTGGTAACCCTTTTTTCTCGTTTTCAAGAATTGCTGCACTCACGCCACGATTACCAATGGAAATAAGTTCCAATGCTCGTTTATAAAACTCCAGGTTTTTTATCTGTGAGATTTTCATTTTTTAATTAATTTATTGAATGAACTGAATAATACTTCATTTAAAATTTCAAAGTTTCGGGTTCCTTTAATCGCAACTTGTTCAAATGTTGTTTCAGAATTGTTCGCCAAAATCCAGTTATCTGACATTTGCCGATACAAATTCCAGAAATTTTGTATCCCTCTATCAAATCTTCTTTTCACATCTTCATCCGGAACATGATGTCCGCCTTTGGAAACCCTCACTTTAATTCTATCAATGCTTATTTGAGGCTCATTGAGGTAAACAAAGATAATCGTTATCAGGTAATTTTTCTTTTTAAATCCCTGAATCATCTTTTTCAGAAATAAACCCGATATTCGCAAAGGTAGTCTTACCACTTCCATTTGGCCCACCAATGATTAACAATTCTTTTTTACTCACTCAATCACCTTTACTAATGATTATTGACAATTATCCAATCTTCCCGTTTAGCCACATAATAATTCCTGTAAGAAATATATTGATGATAGATAACGGGATCATTATTTTCCATCCAAGGTTCATCAGCTGATCATAACGGAAGCGCGGCAATGTCCATCGCACCCACATGAAGAAGAAAATGAAGAAGAATATTTTTCCGAACAGAAAGCAGGTACCAATGATGCTAAGCCAGTTCGGGTCATGGACAAATCTTCCGATCAATGGCATATTGTAGCCACCGAAATACAGCGTCGAAATAACAGCAGAAGAAATAAACATGTTTATATATTCTGCGAATAAATAGAAACCCAGCTTCATCGAACTGTATTCTGTATGATAGCCGCCTACCAGTTCGGTTTCGCACTCAGGCAAATCAAATGGCGCTCTGTTCGTTTCAGCAAAAGCACACACGATAAAAATAAAGAAACCAAGTGGCTGATAAAAAACATTCCAATGCCAGCCTCTTTGTGATTCAGCAATGTCTTTCATGCTTAGAGACCCTGTCATCATCACCATGGCAATGATGGCAAGTCCCATTGCAATTTCATAACTGATCATTTGCGAAGATGCACGCAATGCGCCAAGCAAAGAATATTTATTGTTTGATGCCCAGCCACCGATCATGATCCCATAAACGCCGAATGATACAACAGCAAAAATGTAGAGGATGCCAATGTTGATGTCAGCGATCTGAAGTGAATATGTAACTCCATTGATGGTAATCCCGTTACCCCATGGTATGGCAGCACTCGTCATGCATGCTGTTAGCATTGCCAGAGATGGACCAAGGATGAAAAGAAATTTATTGGAGACATCAGGGATGATCTCTTCCTTCATGAACATTTTCACACCATCGGCAACCGGTTGAAGCAATCCGAAGGGTCCTGCCCGGTTAGGTCCGATTCTGTCCTGCATGAAAGCAGCCACTTTGCGTTCAGCATATGTAGAATACATCGCCACCACCAGGGAGACAAGGAAGACTCCGAGAATGAGGCATATTTTTATGATGAGCGCTGTGGTAAACATAAATTATTTCTTAAGAAATATATTCAAGTTTTCAGGATTTCTTCTGCCATCCCAAATTAACAATATTCTTATTTCATTTTGAATAATCTCGTAATAAATTTGATAAACTTCATAATTCAATTCTCGAACACCTTTTATTTCTGTTTCCCTGCCTAAGTAAGGATGTGTTGACAGGTATTTTACTGATTGTACAATGTTGTCTTTTAGTTTCTCGCTATAAATCCGTGACTTATTTCTCTCAAAAAAATATTCAAGTATTTCAAGAAACGATGTTACCGCTTCAGGCGACCATTTTATTTTCTTTTCATCCATTGATTGATCTGCTGCATTGCATCTTTATGAGAAATACCCTTGCCCTGCCTAATGCTTTTCTGAGATTTTACTAAAACTGATTTTAATGTCGAATTTAGTTTTAATGGAGCGTCCTCCTTGTCAAGTACTTTAAGAATTCTATTTAGAGCTTTATCATCTTCAAGAAATAAGATTCGCTGGATTAAATTTACTTTTAATTCGTTGGTTCTCATTTGTTGTTTTTATTTTCTAATTGAAATTTCTCCTCGACAACATTCACAGAATTCAAATTCGGATTATGCGCCGGTTCTTTGAGTACATAATGATTTTGCGAAATTACTGAAGCCCGGTCAATCTTTGTTGGTCCGTCAATAATCCAGTCGCTGGTTTTCTTTTTATCAAAACGACATTCGTTGCAGATCCAGTCAGTTACTTCATCATATGCATCCTTCCTTCCGGTAACACGAAATACTTCTTCTCCTTTGTACCATAGCCGCACTTTACCTGCACATTTCTTACAATCACGGTGTGCATCAAAAGGATTGACATTCCATACACGTGATTTGAAACGGAAGGTTTTGTCAGTCAATGCGCCCACCGGACATACGTCAATCATGTTTCCGCTCATGTCGTTGTCAACGGCGTTCTGAATGTAGGTAGAGATCTCTGCTACATCTCCGCGGTTCATTACGCCATGCACACGGCCCGGACAAAGCTGGTCTGCCACCTTTACGCAACGGTAGCAAAGAATGCAGCGTGTCATGTGAAGTTTTATTTTTTCCCCGATGTCGATCTTTTCAAAAGTCCTTCGTTCAAATTCATATCGTGATTTTGAAAGACCGTGTTCATAGCTAAGATCCTGCAATTTGCATTCACCTGCCTGGTCACATATCGGACAATCAAGCGGGTGGTTGATGAGTAAAAACTCCACCACGCCTTTTCTTGCTTCCATCAAAGCCGGAGATGTTATTCCTTGTACTTCCATTCCATCCATCACCGTTTGGCGGCATGATGGAACGGGCTTCGGCATTGGCCGCGGATCTTTTTCAGAACCCTTGGTTACATTCACGATGCATGTACGGCAATAACCTCCGCTGGTTTTTAACGGGGTATAAAAACACATGGCCGGAGGAACAATGTCCCCGCCGATCAAGCGTGCGGCCTGAAGGATTGTAGTTCCGTCAGGAACTTCTACGGAATGTCCGTCTATGGTGACTTTGGCCATCTATCTTTTGAAGTCAAAAGTCATAAGTTAAAAGTCAAAAGGAAACCCGTCCAATTTGAATTTTGATATATGACATAAAGACTTATTTTTTAAGGTTAATTATTATTCTCGCAATTACATTCATAATTTGTTTCAATTCGGAATTCATTATTTCGAATTTTTCAGTTTGCAATTCATATCCTTCTTTTATTACGTCTAACCAATATTCTGATTCATCGCCTGAACGTAAAGCAATTTCATAGTATCGTATTAACTCTCTTCTCGAACTGCTGGCTTTTGCTTCTTTTACATTGGCTCCTACTGACGTTCCACTACGAAGTAATTGATCCCTTAATGCATACTCAACTCCATCTTTCTTTAAATCAATAGTGAACTTTACTATTTTAATTGCAAACTTTTTTGTCCAGTCCTTTATATCCTTTTCATAAATCATGGGACAAAACTACTCCTCTTCCATGCAATAATTCCTTGTCTAATATATAATACCGAATTTTTTATTTCTAGTTCCCAGCTCCTGACTTCTAACTTCTAACTTTTGACTTTTGACTTTTGAATTCCACTCACGCTTCTACTAAATTATTCACTCTATAATAATGCTTCACATCCTTCATACTACTTCCGCTTCTCACATACTCTTCAAATTCGCTTCTGAAATGTCGGATGGCTGCTGCGACGGGCCATGATGCAGCTTCTCCGAGCGGACAAATCGTTTTGCCTTCTATTTTACTTTGTATGTCCCAAAGTAAATCAATGTCTGCAATGGTACCATGACCATCAAGTATTTTGTGAAGAATTTTTTCCATCCATCCTGTTCCTTCACGGCAAGGGGAACATTGTCCGCAACTCTCATGGTGATAGAAGCGCGTGAAGTTCCAGAGATTTTTTACCACACTTGTTGATTCATCCATCACAATAAATCCTCCCGACCCAAGCATTGTACCCGTTTGAAATCCGCCATCGCTGAGGGATTCATAACTCATCAAACGAGGTTCGCCTTTTGCAGTTTTTAATATTAATTCAGCAGGAAGAATTGGAACGGACGAACCTCCTGCCACTACAGCTTTCAGTTTTTTTCCATTGCGAATTCCACCGCAATAATTTTCCGAATAAATAAATTCTTCAACCGGAACGCCGAGTTCGATCTCATACACTCCCGGTTTATTAATGTGTCCTGATGCAGAGATCAGTTTTGTTCCTGTTGATTTTCCGATGCCGATCTTTGCATATTCATCTCCACCCATGTTAATGATAGGAACAATAGCTGCCAGGGTCTCAACATTATTGACAACAGTGGGACAGTCCCACACTCCTTTTACAGCAGGGAATGGCGGCTTGATGCGTGGGTTTCCGCGTTTTCCTTCCAGGGATTCAATTAGTCCGGTTTCTTCTCCGCATATATAAGCACCAGCTCCGCAATGCACATGCAAGTCATGATCAAATCCGCTACCTGAAATATTTTTTCCCAATAATCCGGCAGCGTAGCATTCATCAATTGCTTTTTGCAGGATGTGGTATACATACATCATCTCCCCGCGGATGTAGATGTATGATGTTTTTGCACCAAGTGCAAAAGCTGAAATGATCATTCCCTCAATAAGCAGGTGAGGAATGCGTTCCATCAGGTAGCGGTCTTTGAAAGTTCCCGGTTCGCTTTCATCTGCGTTGCAAACAAGGTAGCGGGGAACGCCTTCCGGCTTTGCAATGAAACTCCATTTCATTCCCGTAGGAAATCCTGCACCACCACGTCCGCGCAGCCCACTTTTCTTTACTTCTTCTACGATATCAGCATCGCGCATCTTCATCGCCTTCTCCAATGCTTTGTAGCCATTGTGATTGCGGTAGCCATCAAGTGTGTTGATGTTTGGTTTATCTAAATGTTCTAAAAGTAGTTTTGCCACGAATTACACGAATTAACACCAATTCATTTTAAAATATTACACGTTTAAATTTTAATGAATCTTCACCAAAATTTATTATTAATCCCAATTTCAATTTAGAAGCTGCTAAATAATTTATAGTTTGCTTAAAATGATCTTGAATTACCCCCTGTTGTGCTTTAACTTCAA
>JAPLDB010000164.1 GCA_026391975.1 Bacteroidota bacterium
GATATTGTAGTCTTGTGAATAACAATATTGGAATTGATTGGTGTGAAAGAGCACACGTTCAGCAATGTGTTATCGACTCAAACATATCGTTTGGAATACGGACTGTTCAAAGCGATACTATATTGAATTGCGAAATAAAGTACAATGGAATAGGTTTGGTTGTATCTACATCAGGAGGTGGTGATCCAAGCTTTGTATCTGAAAACATAATCGAAAGTAATACTATCGGAATCCAATTGGAAAACGGCTTTAACAATGATCAAATTTATTGTAACATGTTCTGTAACAATACAAGCTATGATTTAAAAACGACACTTTCTACAAATACAAATTGTGTCCTTAATAATTATTGGTGCTCTACCGATTCAGTTATTATCTCTTCTCATATCTGGGATGGTTATGATGATGCAGGTTTAGGATTGATAACTTTTATTCCGTTTGATACCACCCAATGCTACCTCACTGGTTGCGCTCTCGGAGTTTCTGCAAACGTCACCAATGCCACTTGTGATACCTGCCACAACGGATCTGCAACATCTATTGTAACAAACGGTTTTGCTCCTTACACCTACACCTGGTTCACGGCTCCGATTCAAACCACCCAAACGGCAATAGGCATGGCTCCGGGCACCTACACTCTCTGTGTTACAGATGGTCATGGATGTACTGCCTGCAACAATTCAATATTTATTGATTCTACCAACTGCAGCGGCTTTTCTATGTATACCAACGCAACAAATGCAACATGCAGCGCATGCAATGATGGTGCGGCGTGGGTAATAGTGAACGGAGGCAGCGCACCCTATTACTACTCCTGGTACACCGTTCCTGTGCAAACAACAGATACTGCAATCAACCTTATGCAGGGCACTTATGCAGTTTGTGTAACAGATGTATACGGCTGCACAATTTGTGATTCAGTTGCAGTAGGAACAGGTAATTGCTCAGCACATTTTAACCTTTATCCTGATACTGCAGCCCACCACTACTACGTTGTGAATATGGCATCAGGAGTTGCTCCGCTTACATACGACTGGAACTGGGGTGACAGTACTACACATGATACGACTCCATATCCTGATCACACATATGCCCAAGCCGGCTTTTACACCATCTGCCTTGGCATTACTGATTCTGTTGGTTGCACAAATACTTTCTGCACAAATTTTTATTTACAGCACAATACCAATGCAATGGTATACGTAAACGTCATTCCTAATGGCCCGGTTGGAATTAAAGAGAACACCTTAAGCACATTTTCAATATACCCCAACCCCACCCACTCCTCTTTCACAATAATAAACACGTCTGATTCCACACTCTCATTAATTCAAATCCTCAACCCCATAGGAGAAATCGTTTATTTCGAAAAACTTACCGGCAATGATGTCCAGGTTATTTATCCGCACCTAGCAGCTGGTTTTTATTTTGTGCAATTGAGTAATGTGGAAGGAAAAGCAACCAAAAAACTGATTGTGGAGTAGCAAGTATAAAATCATTGTGAACGCAAGGTTTTGTAGATGAAATTATCTCTTGCTTCACGATTAAGAGTTTGCTTTCCCGCCAAAAGCGCGACAGGCAGTTCCCCGCAATAACTACTTGTCCCGGTACATACATTTCGCACCAGGAAAAGAGAATTTTCCTTGTCTTGTCTGTCCTTCAGTGCCTCTATAGTAATGGCTTTCTTGGGAATGCTGCCAAAATTCTTATTTTTGCACACTCCCTTCTATGATTACAAAAAACACCATTGCCAGAGCCACACTCCTGCTGGCTTTTCTTTTTCAAAGCACCTTCTCAAACTCTCAGTGTTGTACCTATAACCTGAGCATGCACGACTCTTACGGCGACGGATGGAATGGCGGCTATCTGGAAGTCTATATCAACAATGTATTAACCGGAACTTTCAGTGGAACCGGTCATGCAAGCATAGACACATTTACTGTTTGTACCGGAGATACCTTGCGCCTAAATTACTCAGCCGGTTCATATGAAGCTGAAAACACCTACACACTTTTTGATGCTGCATGGAATGCCCTTTTCTCTGATGGACCTACACCACAAACCGGAAATGTTTTTTCGATTAACGGAGATTGCACCACTCCGGTAATACCCGGAAGTTTTCCGTGCACCGCAATTCCTATTGATACCGGTCAGTGTATTGTTTCCGATAATATCGGAGCAAACAATACAGGACTCAATCCCGGCTGCGCCAACTACCAGGGTCCTGACGTCTGGTTTTCAATGATCGTACCGCCTTCCGGAAATTTTAGCGTTGAAACAGACAGCGGCTCACTCAATGATACAGGGCTGGCGATTTGGGTTGACAGCTTATGCACCAACCTGCATGTAATTGCCTGTGATGATGATGCAGGCGCAGACTACTTTTCTTACCTCGATGTTTATGACCTTACTCCGGGTCAAACCATATATATCCAGGTATTCGGTTATGGAGGCGGTACAGGTACTTTCAGGGTATGCACTCATGGGCTGGAAAAAATCCGCGTCGACAGCAGCGAACTCCCGATTGTAATTATCAATACACTGAATCAAACAATCGTGCAGGATACGAAGATCAATTGCCTGATGGATATTAAATACAATGGTCCAGGCACAATTACACATCTAACCGACAGTTCCATTGAATACCAGGGCAACATCGGCATTGAAATCCGTGGCGCATCATCATCAGGATATCCTCAGCACCCTTATGGGTTGGAAACACGCATAGATAGCGTTACAAATAACAATGTCCCTTTACTCGGAATGCCTGTAGAAAACGACTGGGTACTGATATCCAATTACAACGACCGATCACTTATCAGGAATACACTTGCAGACAAGTTATTCGCTGACATGGGAAACTACAGTGTTCGTTCCCGCCTGGTCGAAGTGCTTGTTGACAGCAGCTACCAGGGCATTTATGTCTTTGGTGAAAAAATAAAACGGAGCCGTAACCGCGTTGATATCGCAAAACTCACTACCTCAGACAGCACAGGAGACCAACTTACGGGGGGCTATATCCTTCAGCAGAATTACTGGGACTTGAGCAATAGTTTTCAATCAAATTATTCCCCGATCGATCATCCCGGCTTTGATGTTCATTTTGTTTATGAATATCCTGCGGCTGACTCAATGCTTCCTGTGCAGAAGGCATACATCGCATCCTATGTCGATAGCCTGGAAGATGCATTGTATAGTCCAAACTTTGCTGATACCGCTACCGGTTACAGGAAGTATATGGATGTTAAATCCTTCATCGATTATTTTATTCTGAATGAAGTGTCTCGCAATGCAGATGGTTTCAAGAAAAGTGTATTCTTCCATAAAGACAGGGATTCTCTTGGTGGCAAACTGAAAGCAGGACCTGTATGGGATTTTGACTGGGCATGGAAAAATATTGCCGGTTGTTATGTATGTGATCAGATTGATGGCTCCGGGTGGACACACCATATAAACGATTGCGTGACCGATAATTATTCCACCGGCTGGTATATCCGTTTATTGCAAGACAGTACTTTTAACAATGAATTACGATGTACGTATGAAACCTACCGCCATACAATTTTAGACACCAACTACATCTTTGCATATATTGACAGCGTGCGAGGTGTTGTTCACAACGCACAGGCAAGGCATTTTCAGAAATGGCGTTTGCTTGGCTCGAGTGGTCCGGCGCCGGAGGTGCTTCCATGTGCCACAACATACGATGCTGAACTGGATACGCTAAAAGCATGGATCAACATACGTTTGCAATGGCTTGATGCGAACATTCCGGGTCTATGCGCGCCGATCATAAATGGTGTCGAACAGCAGACTTCTCTAAATGATCTCCGGTATTTTCCAAATCCCGGTACAGGTAATTTTCATTTTATCGGAAACATTGAAAGCGCTTCATCTCTTAAGATGAAAGTATATGATTCCACCGGCAAATTGATTGATGACATCTCACTAGGATCAGGTGCACTCAACTTCCATTATAAAATGGAAAACAAAGGTGTGTATTATTTTACCCTGGGAGATGTTAATGGCGTTATCAGGTATGGCAAACTGATTGTACTTTAGCTTCAACAATACTTCAGTTTTTAAAAGCTGAAATCTATATTGTAAACGCCTGTTGGTTTAGAGAATATGCGCTTTCGATTCATTGTAATCCAGATATTAATTTTATTGAATTGCACCGCTGCATTCGCCTCATCCCATTACTATTCGAGGCAAAACGGTGCATATAACGTTGCTTCCACCTGGTCAACAACAAGTCACACAGGCAGCGCAACCGGAAGCCCGCCTTGTACCTGCGAGCCATGTGCAGTGAGCGCCGGAAATGTGCTGGACATTGCCCACGCACTAACAATTGGTTGTAACGTCAGTTATTCAGGAAACCCTACAGTAACAATTCTGAATGGCGGATCACTTACGGTTACCGGCAGTGCCAGCATTACAGGTTCTGTTGACTTAACTGTTAATGCCGGTGGAACAATGAATGTTTCAGGAAATTTTAATGTGACTGGAAATGGAACTGTAATAATTAACGGCACATTGAATATTGGCGGCAACCTTACCATAACAGGTTCGGGAAGTGTGTGCGGAACAGGAAGCATCAATTTGGGAGGAACCATCACAGGAACAATTTGCAACACCATTATATTGCCTGTTACGTGGCTCGGTGTCGAGGCTGCTTATGTAAATAAATCAGTAAACATCAACTGGAGAACTGCCTCAGAAATTAACAACGATTATTTTATCATAGAACGTTCTGAAGATGGAATAAGGTATCAGTATATTGACAGGGTGAAGGGTGCCGGAAATTCAACAACATTGCTCGAGTACAATTGTGTTGATGAAAAACCGCTCAGTGGAATTAACTATTACAGAATTAAACAAACAAACTTCGACGGCACTGGTGAGTACTCCGGAACAATTGCAATTTTCATTACTGAAAACAAATCATGCGTAACGGTTTTTCCAACCATCGTTACAAATAATTACGTGACCATGCTTTTCACAGGAATGAAAGGAAAATCTGTAAGTGTTTTTCTATTTGATATGTCTGGAAAGATGTTAAGTCATCAAGTTACCTTTCTTTCAACGGCAAGTGAAAGGATGTTCTACCCTGTTCCAGATGTATACGACAATAAATACTGTGTGCTGAATATTATTTCTGATGGTGTTTTTGAGACAAGAAAAATTTACATCACAACGGAATAATACCCACATATTGAATGTCCTGATTTTGTATCTGTTCCGAAAACAATCTCAGTAAACGAATAACGTCGCTTCAATTAAAGAGTGACTAGGCGCATTCATTGTATCAAAATCTGAATCCTATCCCGGCCGTAACATTCAACTGAGAAATGCGCTGATGTACCCTGTGGTATTCATCAGGCGTATTCCCCTGATAGGTACTTGAGGTTACCACTTTTTCAAATTCAGGATATGAAGAAAAGAAATTGGCATTGACGCAAAGGCACATGATGTCGGATATATTGTATTTGAGTCCGGCTCCGACATTAATACAAAATGCTGATGCAACCTCATCTGAAGACTGATTTACAGAAATAGCATCAAAGCTGGTGTCCTTGAAAACAGTAACATCAACTTCAGGGTATTTTGTTCTTGAATATCCGGCCAGGAGTTGTAGATTGAACGATGCCTTTTGCAAAGGATAGGTAACATATCCGCCGGCCATGTAAGCCATCGTATTCCATTTTTCTAAATGTATGTCAGAAATGACAGCATCATCTCCAATGTTCTCTTTGATATAACTGTTGAATCTGTTTTTTACTCCTTCAGTATACAACCGGTTGGCTGTAGAATTAATCATGGCGGCAACGCCAAAGTTTTTATTCACGAGATAGGTAAACATTACGTTCAGACAGGTTCCTGCTGTCGCATAACCGCTGGCGCTGTCATTTACATCTGTCGACTCAAATTTTCCAAAGGGAACTGAAACCCCATATCCGATCTCCAGTACCGCTGGTCGTTCATTATATGTCTGTGAGTAACAGAGTCTGCATGAAACCAAAATAAAAAGTAAAACGAGCCGTTTCTTCATTCTGACCGGCTAAAGTAATTACTTCTTGTTTCCCTTCTTTACCTATTTTTGGAACCATCTTTTAGATATGCACATGATAAAATCCTTCCTTACCTTTTTATTGGCAATCCTCAGTTTGTTCACTTTTGCAAACCCGGATACATGGGTGCAAAAAACATCCTTGCCTGCACAACCAAGGGCAGCAGCAGTAGGTTTTGCATTAAATGGTTACGGGTATGTTGGTACCGGACTTGACAGCTCAGGCATCCTTCTGGATGATTTCTGGAAATATGATCCTTCCAATGATTCATGGTCGCAGGTGGCCTCATTTGCCGGTACAGCCAGAAAAAACGCCGTGGCATTTGTGACTGATACTTTTGCATACGTAGGAACCGGAACCGACAACTCAGGCCTGACAAATGATTTTTACCGATATGACGGGCAGAATAATACATGGATTCAGATTGAAAACCTCGATAGTGCCGGATCTGTTTATCCAAGAAGAGATGCCTCCGCTTTCAATATTGGAAATATTGGTTACGTCGTTGGCGGTTACGATGGCACTTCCTTCTATTCTAATGAAACCTGGGAATATGATGGCAACAGAGATACTGTATGGCAGGAAAAGACTGCTTTCCCACTTTCGGGCAGAAGATGGGCAACTGCTTTTTCGGCCGGCGGTTTTGGATTTGTAGGTATGGGATACAATTTTTCCCAGGAGTATTTTCACGATTTCTGGAGATACGATGCAGCTTCAAATACATGGACACAAATGGCTGATTACGAAGGCAATAAACGAGCTTACGGCGTGAGTTTTGTCATCAATGGGTTTGCATTTGTTGGTACCGGATTTGACGGTGCACTCAAAGATGATTTTTACAAGTATGATCTTGCTAATAATCAATGGAGTGCAGTAGCATCTTTTGGAGGACAGCCCACATCTGCTGCTGTTGGGTTTTCAATCAGCGGAAAAGGATATGTATTCGGAGGCACTGACACAGCAGGTTATAAAAACGAACTGTGGGAATATACACCTGATAACACCGCAGGAATTGAAAGTAATCCTAATGATGCCGTCTTACAAATAATCACAGCACCAAACCCTGCAACCGCGGTTATCAAATTTGAAAACCTTCATTTAAGTTTAAATGGCAATTATAAAATGAAACTGTTTGACTCTTCCGGCAAGCTGGTTCTTGAAAAGTCACTTACCAACAATGATAAAACAGTCTCAGTTGAAAGGCTTACCAGAGGAATTTATTACTATTCGTTAAGTCAGCAAGACAAGAGAAAAGATATCGTAACCGGCAAAGTAATTCTTCAGTAGAACCATCAGATGAAAGGTATCAGCACACTCAGCATTATCCCGGTTCGCAAGGAACCCGGCGACCGCTCGGAAATGGTGTCACAGATACTCTTTGGTGAAACATTTGAAATAACCGGAACTGAAAAATCGTGGACAAAAATTAAAATTGATTACGACGGATATTCCGGATGGACTGATACGAAACAGATAACCATCATTGATAATGAAGAAGCCCAAAAACTGGCAGCTACTCCCCCATCAGCATCTCTCGACCTGCTGCAGCTTGTCCTTTGCGGAAAAGAAATGACGCCGGTTGTTCTTGGTTCTTCCCTCCCATTCTATTACGGAAAAAAATTTTTCATCAGTGAAAAAGAATACCTCTATGACGGAAGTGTTTTGACGATTACCAATGCTGATATTTCCAAGGTTGCCGAACATGCTTTTATGTACATGAATGCTCCCTACTTGTGGGGAGGCAGATCACCATTTGGTGTTGACTGCTCTGGATTCACACAAATGGTATTTAAACTTTGTGGCATCAAACTGCTGCGGGATGCACATGAACAGGCTGGTCAGGGGAAAAGGGTTGCTGATTTGGCTGATTCGCGGGAAGGTGACCTTGCGTTTTTCAGGAATGAAGAGAAAAAAATTGTGCACGTGGGCATTGTATTGAATAATGGCCGCATCATACATTCCAGCGGAAAAGTCAGGATTGACAGACTTGATGAACAAGGCATCCTGAATGAAGAAACAGGAAAACACACCCACACGCTTGCAGAAATAAGGAACATACGTTAGCCTGTTTCTTATCTCAGTAATTACTGTCTTACCTCTTACTCATTCTTTTTTCTAATGCTTACCTTTGTATGCAAATGAGTGAAAAGACATTGCTTCATGTACAGGGGATGACGTGCGCCAATTGCGCAAATACCATCACCCGAACTCTGCAAAAGGAAGGACTCAAGGAAGTGAATGTAAATTACCTCACAACAGAGGTTACATTTGAAGAGGTAAAACCGGATATCCTTGAAAAAGTTAAGTCGCTTATCAACAGCATTGGATACAAGGTTGCCGAAGAGAAGGCTGCAAGTCATCATGAATCTGATGTTCACGGGGAACATCACGGGCACTCACATTCAAAATCGGTTGATAAAAAGTTTTTCTGGAGTGCGGTTTTTACCGCTCCCCTGCTGCTTCATATGTTCCTGCCTTTTCATTTTCTGCACGAACCATTTGTTCAGCTTGGGCTTTGCATTCCTGTAATGATAATCGGCATTTCCTATTTTGGAAAAAGTGCCTGGGGTTCTTTCAAAGTACGAGCAATGAATATGGATGTGCTCATCTTTATTGGTTCTGTCTCCGCATTTGTGTATAGCCTTGCCGGTATCTGGATGTACTATGGGACACCATTGGTCGGCGAATACCTCTTTTTTGAAACAGCGGCATCCATCGTTTCATTTGTGCTGCTTGGAAATGTGCTTGAACAGCGCTCTGTGAGGCAAACGACCTCTGCAATTCATGAACTGAGTAAGCTTCAGCCACAGCATGCAAAGAAAATAATCATTGGGAATAATGGGCTGGAATCATTTCTTGAGGTCAAATCAACAGAAATTAAAAAAGACGATCTTCTTTTCATTGGCACCGGAGATAAAATACCTGTAGATGGAGTTGTAACCTCCGGCAATGCCATGGTAAATGAAGCCATGATGACCGGCGAAAGCCTTCCTGTTTCCAAAACAGTAAATGAAAAAATAACCGGCGGCACAGTCATAGAAACCGGTTCTCTAAAAATGAAAGCTGAAGCCATCGGCAGTGATACAACACTGGCAAAAATTATCCGCATGGTAGGCGATGCCCAGCTTTCAAAGCCTGATATTCAGCGATTGGGCGACAGGGTGAGCAATATATTTGTGCCAGCCGTTTTGCTGATAGCCGTGCTTACTTTTCTTGTTACTTATTTTTTTCTTGAAGACGGTATCAGATCAAGCGTCATGAGAAGTATTGCTGTCCTTGTTATTTCATGCCCTTGTGCCATGGGACTTGCAACCCCTACAGCATTGATGGTTGGCATTGGAAGGGCTGCAAGAAATGGAATCCTGATCAAGGGCGGAAGTACGGTTGAAGTTTTTTCCAAGATCAAAACAATTATTTTTGACAAAACCGGTACACTTACAACAGGCAATTTCAGAATTAAAAAAATTCAATCCATTGATGTTACTGAGAATGAAGTAAGGACTTTGCTATATGCGCTCGAACAACATTCATCTCATCCCATTGCCAGGTCTATTTCGAAGGCATGTGAAGAGTTCAAATTGCAGGCAGCTGAATTGAAATGGAAGACAATCGAAGAAGACAAAGGAAGAGGGATCAATGCAACTGATACAAATGGAAATCTTTTTAGCGCAGGTTCTTTTATCATGGCCAGACATTGCACCAATGAAGATTCCCATTCGGTTTACCTTTTAAAAAACAACAAGCTTCTTGCAACAATTGACCTTGAAGACGAAATTAAGCCCGGTGCTGTTGAAACCATTGCAGCTTTAAAAAAGCTTGGCATTAAAACCGTCATGCTGAGCGGCGACAGGAAAATGATCTGCGAAAACATTGCAAGAGAACTACAGATGGATGAAGTTTTCAGCGAACGGCTCCCGGCCCAAAAGCTGGAACTGGTCGCAAAATTCAGCAATGAAAACCTTACAGCCATGGTTGGCGACGGAATCAATGACGCTCCTGCCCTTGCAAAAGCAGCTGTTGGTATTTCTTTGAGCGATGCTTCCCAGGTAGCGATTCAGTCAGCTCAGATAATCCTTTTAAAAAGCAACGACCTCCGCTCCCTCCTGCTTTCCCTTAGGTTTTCAAAACACACATTGCTCACAATTAAACAGAATCTTTTCTGGGCATTCGCATACAATGTGATTGCCATTCCAGTGGCCGCGGCAGGACTACTGAGTCCGGGAATTGGCGCCCTGTCGATGGCCTTTAGCGATGTGGTATTGATCGGGAATTCACTCAGACTCAGGTTCAAGAAAATTGATTGACTCACGTTATAATATTTATTTGTCTGATTGATAATAAAGCTTGCTGCGCTCATTCCATTTCTCAGGTTTAATGAATTGATGTAGGTTTGAACAGCACAAACATTGTGGAAAATAATAAACGCATAAAAGTTCTATTCATTACGAAGTGGTTCATGAACCGCCATGACCCGCAGTTGGGCGTGTTTATCCGCAAGCATGCATCGGCTGCAGCATTGCATTGTGATGTTGCGCTGTTATGTGTTTTGGGTGATTATGGACAAAAAAAACTGATCGATGTCGAAGAAAAGGAAGAATACAACATCAGGTCATTTGTAATTTATTTCCGGAAATTTAATTCATCAATTTCGTTTTTAAACACCTTCATCAATTTCCTTCGATATATCAAAGCAAACAATGCTGGATTAAAAGCAATTGAAAAAAAATTTGGCAGGCATGATATTACGCATGCTTACATAATGCTAAGACCTGCGATAGTAGCATGGTGGCTTAAATTGACGCGCGGAATTCCATTTGTGATCAGCGAACAATGGAGCGGATATGCAACAGGAAAATTTTCCAATAAAAATTCTTTTTCAAAAAAAATGTACAGGTACATATTCGGTAAGGCAGATGCTGTAACAGCAGTTTCGTAAGTCCTGAAATCAAAAATGGTAGCTGCCGGATTGAACAATAATTACAGCATAACGCCCAACGTCATTGAATCAGTAGCAAGAAAAAAGTCTCCGCTGCCGGAAAATGAAAAAATAAAGATCCTGTCAGTCGCTGACCTGGTTGATGAAATAAAAAATATCAGTGCAACGATCAGGGTCATTGCTGAAATTTCAAAAACAAATAAGCAAATTGAATTTCACATCATCGGACATGGAAAAGATGAAATGATGCTGAAAGATCTCGCCAGGTCATTAAATGTCTTTGATGAAGTTGTCTTTTTTCACGGAGTAAAAACGAATGAAGAAGTATTCCAGTATCTATATGCAAGTCAGTTTCTTGTTATGAATTCCAACTATGAAACCTTTTCACTCATCTGCATTGAAGCAATGGGTTGCGGAATCCCCGTTATTGCAACGCGCTGCGGTGGCCCGGATGAATTCATTAATAAAGAAAACGGAATACTCATTGAACCGGGAAAATTAGACGAGCTCAGGCATGCCATTGAAAGAATGATTATAGGTTACAAATCGTATGACAGCAGCAATTTGGTCCGTTTTGCAACAACCCGCTTCAGTGCAGAAGAAACCGGAAAAAAAATGGATGAAATTTATATCCGGTTGGTTGCAAACTGAACATTGCACAGTAATGACGAAGGCCTTGCAATTCCATGATAATCGACTGCTTAATTATTTGGCTGAATGAAAGGTTTGATTAAATTTGCCACTCCAATAGAGAAAATCCAATTATTGTCTAACTAAAAATCCAAATTCAAATGAAAAAACTTGTACTTATGGTTTTGTTGGCGGGCTCAGTCACCGCTTATGCTCAAAACCGTGTCGCAAAGAATGTTACGCAGCATGGCCCGGCTTTGTTTAACACTGCCCAGAAATCAATAGAGCCAAGCATTGTAAGGTCTTCGACAATTATTCCTTCAACCACAGCGCCTGCGAAACACCAGGCTTCTAAAAGAAAAGGTTCTGGCAACCACACACAAACACTTTGCGAAACACAGATAGGGTCTGCAGGAAACCAGTTTGGAACAGCATTCGGTCCGAAGACAAACCTCAATTACAATCGCGACCTCAATACCTTGACGTTTATACATCGTTCAAATGACCAGGCAGGCTGGCCAAATACTGCAAACATCCTCTATGATATTTCTACAGATGGTGGAGTTACATGGCTTATTGACCAGGGACCTATTTATGCTGACAATACAAATATTTTGCGCGCACGTTATCCTCAGGGCGGACAGTACAATCCTCCGGGAAATACCGATCCTGCAAATTCTTATGTATCAGCATACGGCCCTTCAACTGATGGTACCAACTGGACAGCTCATTACAAAGGAAGTACACAAGTTGGAACAACCACACAGGTTCAGTCGACGTATGATTTTGCAACTACCGGCTTGAACTCTGTTGTCCCTCAAGGGGGTTGTGTGATTAAAAACACAGGAGATGTATGGTGGAGTGGCCGTGGCGATGATGGTACACAGGTTACTTACAACGATACAGTGGTATTGTCACATGGAGTTTGGAATGCTACAAATCATGAGTACGATTACACTTTTGATAAAATTTATGTACCAGTGAAGACTGATATTGACGGTGGAAAAATGTGGAACAACAGTGCTGTTATTTTTAATGACAATGGTGATATTGGCTATATCGTTACTTTGGGTAATGACTGGGTAAATACGACAGACATCCTTGATTCTGCAATTGGAATTATCGTTTACAAAACCACAAATGGTGGCGCTTCCTGGAATGAGATAGCACATCCAAATCAAAATCTTGTGGATCAGATGTTGTTAAATGGCGGTTTTGCTTATATGACCTCCTCACAGTTGGATATTGCAATGGATGGAGATAACGGACTTCACATTGCCCTTCCTGTTGTTCCTTTTCAACCGGGCAATACAATTTTCCTTGGTTATCAATACGCTTCATGGGGATTGTTCGACTTTTCAACAACTGATGATTTGTCATGGGATGTATGTATGATTACAAAACCACAGACTTACTATGGAGACTTTGGAATTGCAGGTTCAACAGTTGACCCTGAGATCCAGGAAGAAAATCGTGTTCAGATCAGCCGCAGCTGGGATGGCTCAAAGATCTTCTATACTTGGTTTGATACCGATACTGCAATTTTTGGCCCGGGCTTAAATAATTTTCCTGATGCGCGTTCAGTAGGCAGAGACCTCGATGGCGGGTTGTGGACTGCAGAAGTTGGCCAAACTGAATTCAGCGGTACGAGCGGTGACGGAAATTCACTCTGGGGAAACGTTTGCTATTACACCATCAATGACGGAACGAATGAGAATATTCCGTTTGTAATTGATGTGATGTCAAATAACACCGGCGAGTTTGTAAATTTCTATTATGAAGGTTGTGCATCGATGAGCAATTTTGTTAATCCCGGAAACTGTTTCCTGATTGATGGTATTTCTAATCCTGGCAATACTTCAGCTGCCTTTGGAGTATCAGCCAATTATCCAAATCCATATTCCGGAAAAACAACTGTGAACGTAACGCTTGTTAAGTCTGGTGATGTTACTGTTGAAATTAGTAATTCAATCGGACAGGTACTTTCAACATCCACTTACAAAACCCTCAATGCAGGAATTAACAACCTCACCATTGATGGTTCTTCCCTCAGCAAAGGTTTGTATTTCTATACTGTTAAGGCAGGTAGTGAATCGGTTACAAAAACAATGAGTGTTGAGTAATCAGAATTAAATAACCGGGACTAAAACCTGGTCTGAAAACGGGCATGAATCTAGTTCATGCCCGTTTTTTTTACAAAATCGTGATCTTGCAGATCAAAAACTTGTTTAACTTTGAACTTTAATTTTACATTTGCAAAAATCTATTAAACCAAATCCAGAAATAAAATTTACCAATTAATTAATCTTAAATTAAAACCAATGAAAAAAAGTTTACTCTTCATCGGATTGGCTCTTTCAGTTGCTGCAACAGCGCAGCACAGAAGAATTCAATCAACCGGCACGAGTGCTAAAGCCGTAGAAAAAACAACTGTATATCCAGAGGTATACAAAGCAGCTGCTCTTCCTTCAGCAACTCCGAAAGTTAGTGCAGCAAGACACAGCAACGGAAGCAACCACACTTCTACAGTTAGTGAAGTTGCAATTGGTTCTGCCGGAAATTGCTTCGGACCTGCATTTGGCCCTAAGACAAATCTATGGTATGACAATGACATTAACACGGTTGCTTTTTCTCACCGTTCAGATAATGTTAATCTGACATATCCGAATAGCGGCCTTTATTTGTTTGATGCTTCCACGAATGGCGGCAGCACATGGACAATAAATAATTTAACAGGTGGCGATTCTTCTAATATTAACCGTGGTCGTTATCCTGAAGGAGTAATTTATAATCCTCAAGGAAATACTGATCCTAACAATGCTTATGTAACCACCATCGGGCCAAGCAATGATGGTGCAACTACAGGATTCTGTGATGTTTCTTGGAATGGCCTGATCACAGGAAACGCTCCGGTTTCAGGTACCAGCCACGTTTGGTCTTATCAAAGCTGTACTGCGCTTGGACTGAACACGCTAATCCCAAGCGGCGGAACAATTGTTAAAAATACAGGCACAAGTTATTTTGTTGTGAATGGATATGATGGAACAGCTTATAACGATACAATCTGCTTAATTAAAGGCACATGGAACAGCACAACGTATTCAATGGATTATTCATACACAAAATTTTATGTTCCTGTTTGCACAGACG
This sequence comes from Bacteroidota bacterium, assembly GCA_026391975.1. Lineage (GTDB taxonomy): Bacteria > Bacteroidota > Bacteroidia > AKYH767-A > 2013-40CM-41-45 > JAPLDB01. The sequence goes on from JAPLDB010000164.1 coordinate 14,788, forward strand.
CTGCAGGGGCTAAAATGTTCGTTGATGTTAATACTGCATGGAATGATGCCGGCGATATCGGGTACATCACTGTATTGGGAAATGACTGGGCATGTGGTGATGAGCCAGCAGATTCTACTAATGGTTTAATCGTTTGGAAAACAGCAGATGGCGGTGCAACATGGAACAAGCTTGGCCGTCCTTGGCTGGCTCTTCTCGATCCAACTCTTGCAAACGGAGGTTTCTTCTGCACTTCAGCTTTTGAACATGATGTGGTTGTAGATAAAAACAATAACCTGCACGTGGTTGTGGCTGTTGGTGCTTATGCAGGCGGTGGATCGATCAGCACTGGTCCGGGCAATTGGGCTCTTTTTGATATCTCCACGCCAGATCAGGGTGCTTCATGGACAGCTACAGTTGTTGGCAGGCCAATGTCTTTCAGGGGTACATATGGCGATCCTAATAATGCTACCGTGGATCCGGCAATTAATGAGGATAGTCGCCCTCAAGCCAGCCGTAGTTGGGATGGATCAAAAGTTTTCTTCACATGGTTTGATACTGACACTATTATTTTTGGCAGCGGTGGCGGAAATATCTTCCCTGACATGTTCTCTGTAGGCTTGGATGTGGATGCTGAACTTTGGACAAACCAGGTGAATCATACACAAAACAGCGGTACACAATTAGATGGTGCATGCCATTTTGGTAACATAAGTTATTATACTATCAACAATGGAACGGACGAGTGTATACCAATGGTTGGGGGAATTATGGTGAATCCACCAATATCTACCGGCTCACCTTTAAATTTTGATTACATCGCTGGTGCATGCATGAGCAACTATACCAATTCATTGCCGCTTATTCCTCTTGATGTGTGGATCGGTACAAATGACCCTAAGGCTGTTGCATCAGTATTCAGCGTTTCATCTAACTACCCGAATCCTTATACAGGAAAAACTTCAGTGGACGTTACTCTTGCTAAAGCAACCGATGTAACCATCGAGATCAGCAATGCAGTTGGTCAGGTTATTTCTACTGAGAATTACAAAAACCTTCATTCAGGCGTGAACACATTAACAATTAATGGTTCATCACTGAGCAAAGGATTGTATTTCTACACTGTAAGAGCAGGAAGCGAGTCTTCTACAAAGACAATGAGTGTTGAATAAGTAATACCTTATTTATCCAAAAAAGGCAGGAGATTTTTCTTCTGCCTTTTTTCATTTCAAATCAAAAAGCGAATCCACCCCGGCAATTCTTTCTACGGTAAACCCTTCAGCATATTTAGCTCCTATTGGCCTTCCATATTCCGTTGCACGGGCAAAAAGCGCATCCATAAATTCCTTAGTTGAAATAGGTGTGACAGGTTCGTCAGACAGTTCAGAATAAAACTGGCTTTTATATGCATGGATGGCCTTCATTTTTTTTTCTATCACCTGCGTAATGTCAATCGCAAAATCTGGTCTTATGTAACGATCCTGTATATAATGATAGACAGCCCTGGCCCGCCAGCATATTTGCGCTTTTCCGTTGACGACTGTTTTAACTTTATTAAGGCCGGAGTAAAAACTTGCCTCTGAAACCAGTTCTGCAGCACGTGCATGGTCAGGGTGACGGTCGCTAACTGCATTACACAGGATTATTTCAGGGCGGTATTTTCGGATCATGGTGATTACGCCAAGCTGATGCTCCTTGTCGTTACTGAAAAATCCATCTGCAAAACCAAGATTTTCACGCACAGCAATACCAAGCACTTTTGATGCAGCTGCGGATTCTTTTGTCCTAAGTTCAGCATTGCCCCGGGTTCCTAGTTCTCCCCTGGTGAGATCCACAATTCCTATCTTTCTCCCTTCCAGTACATGCTTAATAATAGTTCCGCCACAACCAAGTTCGGCGTCATCGGGATGTGCTGCAAAAACCAGGAGATCGAGTTTCATGGGAAGGAAGGATGGGGTGTGAGATGTTAGATATGAGACGTGAGATATGAGATGTGAGATGTGAGATCTAATCACGGGTTATAAGTACTTGTTTTGGGTACTTGTATTATTACAACGCGGGGCAAAAGTATTCAATTTCCCAATTAACCAATCAACGATTCAACTTATCAACCAATCAGTCATTAAACCATTCAACTATTCAACCACTCAACTATTCAACCAACCAACCACTCAACCTAATCGTCCATTCACTACTTTCGCTCAAACTTTCAATATGAAAATCGCATTTCACGGGGCAGCACAAACCGTTACAGGCAGCAAGCATTTACTTACTACTGATTCAGGCAGGAAAATTCTTCTCGACTGCGGCATGTTTCAGGGCATGGGCAAGGAAACCACAGACCTCAACAGCCACTTTGGATTCAGCCCTGCCGAGGTGGATGCACTTATTCTTTCTCATGCACATATTGACCACTCGGGGCTCATTCCATATCTTGTAAAGCAAGGATTCAGAGGGGAAATATATTGTACACCGGCAACAAAAGACTTATGTGAAGTGATGCTCGCTGATACAGCCCATATTCAGGAAAGTGATCTGAAATATGTGAACAGAAGAAGAAAAGAAAAAAAACTACCTCCCATTGCACCGCTATACAATCAGGGTGATGTAGACCTTGCCATGTCGCTGATGCAGACGGTTTCATATGAAGAAAAACATAAGCTTAGTGAGGAAGTGGAGTTTCACTACACAGACTCAGGACATATACTTGGCAGCGCAGCGGTAAATCTTTCAGTAAAAACAAAATCAGGGCCGAAAAAAATATTCTTCTCAGCCGATATTGGCAGGCCAAATGATAAGATCCTGATCTCACCTCAGCCATTTCCGCAGGCAGAAGTTATTTTATGTGAGTCCACCTATGGCAATCGGCTGCACCCTTCAGTAGAAGAAACAGAAAAGAAGTTATTTGAGGTTGTTTTTGAAACCTGCGTAATCAGAAAAGGCAAACTGATTATTCCGGCATTCTCCCTGGGGCGAACTCAGGAAGTGGTGTATATTTTGAACAACATGAAGAACAAAGGCATGTTGCCAAACATCATGGTTTATGTGGATTCCCCACTTTCCATCAATGCCACGGAAATAATGCGCGCTCATCCTGAAAGTTTCAATGCTGAGATAAAAGAAGTGATGAAAACCGATCCGGACCCGTTTGGATTCGGAGGATTAAAATATATCAGGGATGCCAATGAATCAAAAGCACTGAATAATTTACACGAATCCTGTATCATCATCTCCGCCTCCGGTATGGCTGAAGCAGGAAGAATAAGACATCACATACTAAATAACATCGGTGACCCTAAGAACACCATCATGATGGTTGGTTATTGCACACCATCAAGTTTAGGCGGTCATCTCGCAGCAGGCGATAAGCAAGTTCGTATTTACGGAAAAGACTACGACGTGAAAGCAAAAGTCGAAGTGATGAATTCTTATAGTGCTCACGGTGATTACAAGGAAATGCTTCAATACCTTTCCTGCCAGGATCCAAATGCATTGCAAAAAATGTTTTTGGTGCATGGTGAATTGGAAGTACAAACAGATTGGAAAGCTACGCTTATGAATGCCGGGTTTAAGAATATTGAGATACCGCAGAGGCATACTGAGTGGGAGATTTAAAATGATAAAAAAATCGATTAAATCTTAAAATAAAAAACATGCAAGAATCAATTTTGATTACAACAAGCACCTCTCTTGAGGGATATCGTGTTGTTAAACAATTAGGACTGGTACGCGGCATCACTGTTCGCTCGCGCAGCATTGTAGGAAATATTGCCGGCGGATTCATGACTCTTTTCGGTGGAAGAAGTTCGATCTATACTGAACTTTGTGAAAAAGCCCGGGAAGAAGCGCTGCAGCTTATGATGCAACATGGGCGCGGCATGGGCTGCAATGCCATTATTAATATGCGTTACGATGCCAACGATGTAATGAGCGGACTTACCGAAGTGCTCGCTTATGGCACAGCTGTTGTGGTGGAGAAAATGTGATTTTTTCACCCCATTGAAAAAGTGTATTTTTGAACAGGGACAATTTTCATATTTTAGAAAGGATGAAACAATCTGCCATTCCAAGACAATATGTTCTTGACGAGAATAACCGAAAGGTTGCTGTAATGATAGACATCAAAACATTTGATAAAATTGAAGAAGCCATTGAAAACTATGGTTTGATGCATTTCATAAAAGTGAATGTAAAAGATAAGCCCCTTGTTGTTTCCGAAGCAAAAGGTTCGTTCAGTAATATTAAAATGCAGCAATAGTACATTAACTTTTTGGAGAGTAAGGAATAGGCCGCAATCATATTCTTTATTTAAAGAATAATAGTATTTTTGTTCAAATTAAATTCTGATAAAGGAAAATATACTTTTCCACTAAGATGAAAAAAGCTGCGCTAAAAATTGAAATCCTGCACTACTTGAATTTACTTGAATCCTCAGGTCAGGATAAGGTATTGGCTTTTGCAAAAAGGCTTTTTAAATCACCAAAGAAAAAGAAGGTCAATCACTCGCTAATTTCCTTTGCCGGAAGTTTTAATGCATCAGATCTTAAGGAAATGAGTTCAGCAATTTCTGAAGGTTGCGAAACCATAGATAAAAATGCCTGGTAAGCTTTTTCTGCTTGACACCAATATTATCATTGCTCTTTTCGCAGGAGATGCACGCGTTGAAAAGAAAATCGCTGATGCCCCAGGTGTTTTCATCCCTTTAATTGCCATTGGTGAACTTTATTATGGTGCTGAACTTTCTACACAAAGGGAACAAAATATTGAAAAGCTAAACGAATTTAGTCGTGCCTGTCAATTACTCGATTGCACCCTTGATACGGCTAAACAATATGCTTTGCTAAAAAGTAAATTAAAAAGAAAAGGAACTCCAATTCCTGAGAATGATATTTGGATTGCTGCCATTGCCGCTCAATATAAACTTACATTGGTTTCCCGTGATAAGCATTTTAAGTATATAAAGAAGATTAAAGTTGTGACGTGGTAATACTGTATTTTTTTGATGAAATGAAACGCAAACCAGTCCAATGAAAGAAATCACCCACCTCATCCGCAAAGAAATCTCCCTTGAATGGAAATCAAAATACTCATTCAACGGGTTGCTGCTGTATGTGATCTCAACCATTTTCGTTTGCTATTTATCATTCAAGCAAATCATTGATCCTCCTACCTGGAATGCCCTGTTCTGGATCATCATGCTTTTTGCTTCCGTCAATGCCGTAGCGAAAAGTTTCATGACAGAAAATCGCGGTCGCCTGTTGTACTATTATACGCTCACCAGTGCATCCGCTGTCATCATCTCAAAGACGGTTTACAATGTCTTGCTTCTGCTTGTGCTTTCCCTTATCAACCTCCTGTTCTACTCTATCTTCATTGGAAACCTGGTTCAGGATTTACCCATGTTTATCATCGGTATGATACTGGGTTGTATGGGTTTTGCTAGCATCATGACGTTAATCTCTGCCATAGCCAGCAAGGCAGGCGGCAACAGTACACTGATAGCCATTCTTTCATTCCCCATATTGATTCCATTGCTGATCACCATAATACGATTTACCAAAAATGCAATGGATGGCCTGGACTGGAGCGTGAACTACAAATTCCTTATAATTCTTGTTGCTCTTAATCTATTGACGATGGCATTGAGTTATTTGTTGTTTCCTTACCTTTGGCGCGAGTAGAAGTACGAATAACGAAACGATGCGAATTTGCGAAACACAAATCGGACGAATGGCGAAACGATGTGTTCCAACAACAATCGGGAATGCTGCGGGAAGTATGAAAATTTGCAATAAACCAGAACTCCCAATGCATATCACAAATGCATAATTGAATCGTGTACTACCTTGTGATTTGTGACTTCTGACTTTTAACTTATGACTTTTGACTTTTTATGAAACTCTGGCTTAAAATAATCTGCATTGCCTTTTTGTTCATCACCATCATTGGTGGCTTGCTCGTACCTGTCCCCAGACTGGCAATCCTGCATGAAACCATTCGCAATTTATTTTTTCATGTACCGATGTGGTTTTCAATGATAGCCGTACTTGTTGCATCGCTTTTCTACAGCTTCAAATTCCTTTCTAAAAACGATCTGGATCTTGATGTGAAAGCAGAAGAATTTGCCAGGGTAGGAATTGTATTCGGAATTCTTGGCTTGCTTACCGGAAGCCTGTGGGCAAAATATACCTGGGGCGCATGGTGGACAAACGACGTAAAACTGAATGGCGCTGCTGCCACAATGCTTGTTTACTTCGCTTACTTCCTGCTGCGGAATTCCATTGACGACGAACAAAAACGTGCACGCATTTCTGCAGTGTACAGCATTTTTGCCTTTGCACTTATGACTGTATTTATCTTCATCCTTCCACGGCTTACGGATTCTTTGCATCCCGGGAATGGCGGCAACCCGGCTTTTGCCAAATACGACCTTGACAGTAACATGCGCCTAGTATTTTATCCTGCCGTGATCGGCTGGTCACTTCTCGCATTCTGGATTGCAGACATCCGCATCAGATTACATAAAATTAATAATCAAATCGAAGAATCTCAGTCATGAAAAAACTCCAACAGTATAAATCCAGATTCGCCATTGCACTTTTGTGCCTTATTCCGTTCATAACATCAGCACAGAACGCACAGGATGTGGAGATGGCTGATACATTCAGGTCTGATGGGAAAATATATGTAGTGATTGCCATAATGGCCATTATCCTGACCGGACTGTTTATCTATCTTTTTATGATTGGAAAAAAAGTATCTGCTCTGGAAAAGAAGATGTCGGAAAAAAAGTAAAATTACAACACAAATCCTGTTGACCGTCCGGAATACCCTCTTCAAATAACCACTGGATTATCTTAACAGCCTGTCAGGAAACATTTTGGTAAAATAGTACCTTCGCACTTTAAATGAAAAAATCATACATCATCGCCCTCGCCGTAGTTGCCATTGCCATTGCGGCAATTATGAGCACCGTCAGCGATTCAAGCACCTATGCATCCTTTGCAATTGCTGATGAACACCCGAATAAAGAATTTCACGTAGTCGGGAAACTGAACAAGGAAAAACCTCAGGACTATCATCCGGAAGTGAATGCAAACCTGTTTGCATTTTACATGACCGACAATGAAGGAAAAGAGTGCAAGGTACTTCTGAATAAAACCAAGCCTCAGGATTTTGACCGCAGCGAGCAAATCGTAATTATTGGCAAAATGGCCGGTGAAGAGTTTCACGCTTCTGACGTACTGATGAAATGCCCTTCGAAATACAATAATCCGAAGGAAGATATAAAAGCAACTACAAATGGTAATTAGTTGATTGGTTGATTGGATTATTAGTTGAATGGTTTATTAGTTTATTAAAATACTTGGTAACCTCACCCTTAGCAGAGCCGAAGGGTGATTTTGTTTTATGGATACAACAATTCAATATATAGGCGAAGAACTTTTCTGGGGCAAACTCGGAAATATGCTCATCATTCTTGCATTCACCTCTGCCCTTTTCTCTTCATTCAGCTACATCTTTGCGTTACGAACCGGTGAAGACTCATGGAGAAAGATTGCACGTAAATCATTTTTAGTACATACCATTTCCATTATTGGAATTTTCGGTGTGATCATGTCTCTTATTGTGAGGCACCGGTTTGAATACTTTTTTATATGGGAGCATTCCAACAAAGTAATGCCTATGCGTTACATCCTTTCCTGTATGTGGGAAGGACAGGAAGGAAGTTTTCTCCTCTGGATGTTCTGGAACACAGTCCTTTCTTGGGTGGTGATCTATAAATCCCGCGAATGGGAAAGTGGAGTCATGATCAATGTCTCTCTTGTTCAGAGTTTTCTGGGCTCGATGCTTTTGGGAGTAGTGATATTCAACCATAAGATCGGAAACAACCCCTTTATTCTGCTGCGAGAAGCGCCTGATTTTGCCAACCTGCCATTTGTACAAATGCCTGATTACCTCAGTAAGCTGGCTGACGGTCGCGGACTAAACCCACTCTTGCAGAATTACTGGATGACCATTCATCCTCCAACACTTTTCCTTGGCTTTGCATCTACAGTAGTTCCTTTTGCATTCGCCATGGCCGGCCTGATGCGCAAAAAATATACTGAATGGATTGAGGTCGCCCTGCCATATACTTTCTTCTCTGTAATGATCCTTGGCACCGGAATTCTGATGGGTGCTGCGTGGGCATATGAAGCACTGAGCTTTGGTGGCTTCTGGGCCTGGGATCCTGTTGAGAATGCATCACTTGTTCCATGGATGACGCTTGTTGGCGCAGCACACGTCATGCTTATTTACAAAGCAAGAAAACACTCTTTGCTTTCCGCTTACCTGCTTTCCATCGCTACCTTTATTCTCGTCCTCTACTCCACTTTCCTGACCCGTAGCGGTATATTGGGAGATACTTCAGTGCATGCCTTTACAGATCTGGGCATGACCGGACACCTTGTTTTCTACATTCTTTTTTTTCTTGCCCTCGCTGCCTGGTTCCTCGTGAAGAACAGGAAATCAATAATCATTCAGCATGAAGATGAAAAACTATCTTCCCGTGAATTCTGGATGTTCATTGGTTCTCTGGTACTATTGATAGGATGCATTCAAATCACCATTACGACATCTATTCCTGTCATCAATAAATTATTCGGATTGAAGATGGCACCACCTGTGGATGCAATTGATCATTATAATAGATGGCAGGTGCCTGTAGCAATCATTATTTGTCTGTTGATCGGAATCGGGCAATTCTTCAAATACAAACAAAGTGATTCAATAACGGTAAGAAAAAGATTGCTCATCCCTTTTTCCCTTTCAATACTTGTAACTGTTGGTTGCGCATTTATCCTGAAGGTATATCCCCCTCAATATTACGCCCTGTTTTTCGCATCTGTATTTGCATTCATTGCGAACATGGATTATATGTTCCGCATACTGAAAGGAAAAATTTCCTTCAGCGGAGCAAGCATCGCACATGCAGGCATTGCACTCATACTTCTCGGCGCATTAATTTCAAACTCAAAAAAACAGGTCATCTCACAAAACATGAAGATGGTAGATCTTGGAAAAGATTTCCCAAATAATGAGAATATCATGGTAGAGCAGCGAACGGATACGTTGCCTATGGGCGAATACTGGGTAGTGTATAAAGGCAAAGAATTAGTAGGCGTAAATACACTTTATACCATAGAATATTATAATCTAAATAGATCAACAGGAATCAAGGAAAAACAATTTGAGCTGAAGCCTATCATTCAGATAAATGCCAGAATGGGAAACGTGGCAGAACCGGCAACAAAACATTTTCTATCCAAGGACATTTACACGCACCTCACATATTATGTTCCTGAAGATAAAGAAGGGGCTTCCGGTGACTGGCAGGCGCCTAAGACGCATACTGTTTCCGTTGGTGACACATTCATGCTTAGCAATAGCATGGTAATCGTACAGGGCTTAAATAAAAATATTGATAAGAATGCGCTACAGCTTACCGATGCCGATATTGCAGTTGGTGCGCAACTGCTAATTGAAGACATTAACAAGAACACTTACAATGCTGAGCCGCTTTTCATCATTCACGACATGCAGGTGTATTCTAAAGAAGCCCTTGTTGACACATTGGGAGTTAAATTTTCATTTGGAAAAATTGATCCTGCAACGGGCAAACTTGATCTTGCAGTTGCAGAAAAGAAGGCTAACAAAAAAGAATTCATCATTATGAAGGCAATCATCTTCCCCGGAATCAATATTCTGTGGATGGGTTGTATATTGATGATCCTCGGGTCATTCATTGCCATCAGGCAGAGAATAAAATCAGCAACTACTAAACCGGTTTCCTGAAATGAAAATCGTACTCATCGGTGCCGGCAATGTTGCCACCCATTTAGGCGTTGCATTGAAAAAGGCGAAACACGAGATTCTGCAGGTCTATAGCAGGTCCGAATCTTCTTCAAGAGAACTTTCACAAAAATTAAGATGCAAATATACGACTGATGTAAAATCAATTTTTGCAGCAGCTGATTTGTACATTATTTCCATTAGCGATCATGCAATCAAAGAATTCCTGAAGTATTTGTCCCTAAAAAATAAAATTATCGTACATACTTCCGGTTCTGTGCCGATGAAGATTTTTGGGAAGAAGTTTACAAACCATGGGGTCATTTATCCGTTGCAATCCTTTTCCAAAGAAAGAAACATCAGATTTAATGAAGTGCCTCTGCTAGTCGAAGGAAACAACGCAGCCACATTCTCAGCAATTGCTTCTTTGGCAAGGTCTGTTTCACCATTTGTTTTTGAAATGTCGTCCGCAGACCGCAAGACCGTTCACCTTGCAGCTGTGATCGCCAACAATTTCAGCAACCATCTTTTTGTGCAGGCTGAAAAGATTCTGATGAAAAAGAACATCCCATTTCCTTTGCTGGGTCCGTTAATGCACGAAACCGTTATCAAGGCGATCAAGGTAACTCCCAAGGCAGCTCAAACCGGACCGGCGAAAAGAGGCGACGCAAAGATTATTGAAGAGCATCTTGCAATGCTTAAAAATGAACCTTCATTGCAAAAAATCTACAAACTTTTAAGTGAAAGTATAGAGCAGGAAAGCGGGCAGAGACTCTGAAAAATATACTCAATCTCACTTTTTCTCATCCTCACCACATGGCTTGAAGATGGCGCACGTCATAAAGTCAATGAATATTCCCGGCGGAAACAGGAAAATATCTGCGATGAGTGCACCGGTGCGTACTTTTCGCATCGCTTGTCCGGGTGCAGGTGGTGTTCGCTGACAGGTTCCGACTTTTCCACCAAAAACCGTGGCACAGGAAGTGAGGCAAAACAGGGCTGCTCCAAATGCAATTACGTTGAAAAACTTTTTCATGGCTTAAGAATTAAGAAATCAAAGATAGCAGTTAATTGAATAATTTAGCGACATGGAAAACTTCAAACAAAAGCTTCACAACATCTCCTGTTTCGTATTTGATGTTGACGGAGTACTCACCGATGGTTCGCTTATTCTTTTGCAAACAGGGGAACAGGCGCGCACAATGAATATCAGAGACGGCTACGCTTTACAACTTGCAGTTAAAAAAGGCTATCGTATCGTGATCATTTCAGGAGGAAAATCAGAAGCAGTTAAGACAAGACTCAACGGGCTGGGAATTGAAGATGTTTTTCTTGGGATTGAGGATAAAATAAGTACGCTGAAGAATGTCATTTCAAAGAACAACCTGGTAACCGAAAACATATTATATATGGGTGATGATTTACCGGATATAGCCCCCATGAAACTTTGTGGCATTGCTTCCTGCCCGGCCGACGCTGCCACGGAAATTAAAGAAATCTCTATCTATGTTTCTGATAAAAAAGGCGGCGAAGGTTGTGTACGGGATGTAATTGAACAGACAATGAGGTTACATGGTAAATGGGGGTACTAAGTACAAATCCAGACGAATTTACCAATTACCAATCTTGCGAAATTATTAGTGGAAAATAATATACCTGAGCCTGTAAGTGCCTGAAAAAAGTTGACAAAAAATCAACTTAATTATGGGTAAAAATAAGATAGAAATTCGACAACGACGAATTTTCAGTACAGATTTAAAAAAGCAGATTATCAAGGACATAGAAAGGGGTAAAATGAGCGTTA
>JAPLDB010000014.1 GCA_026391975.1 Bacteroidota bacterium
CGTAACCTGTAGTAAGAGATCCCATTGTATGGATACTCATCCACATCATGGTAACTTAAAACGGTTGTGCTATTGCCTCCGCCATTCACGATATCAATTATTTCAAAATCTTCATCATTGCGCGACCGTTGAATTTCAAAAAAAGCGTTGTTGGTTTCTGAAGCTGTAGACCAGTCCAGAAGAACTGCCTTTCCCTTCTGTCTGGCATTAAAATATAAAAGCTCAACCGGCAAAGGCGCACTCAGGTTGGAAAGAACCCATGGGCTTGCAGTTCCCAGCGTTTGAGCAGGAATTGATACTGTAGCTGTGCCTGCCAGTACACCGGGTCCGGCACCAACTGGTGCATTCCAGGATGTGCCAATCCAGTTCTGCGCAGCAAAAGTTCCTACCGGAGCATAAGTGGTTGTATTCTCAACTCCGCGATAGGTAAAACTCACAGCACCTGTAAAAGAAGGTGAAGATTTAATATCCCACCAGCGGTCAATTACCACAGGCACTTCACCTGCTCCGGGTATTGTCTGACTCCACATCTGTGTAACAGAGATTTGCCACGGAGTATTGTTTGTGGTCGTTGTCAACCTTGTTGAGGCATTGATGTTTGTATTGCCTGCCGTTTTCGTAATCGTAAGCGGAATGTAAAGTGCAGGTGCAGTAATTGTTCCGAATGGAAACAAGTATGGAGCATTGTTAGCGCCTACATTCCACTGTACAATAGCGGTATTGTTCCCTGCATTCATCTCACTTACAATGTATCCGGTAGTTCTCGTAATGGCTGTATTCAATGGATTGGTTACTGTTAATTTTCTTGTGGTTAACAGTAGTGGACGGTCATTGAGCGTAAGAATGCCGGCAGGAGCTGCATATCCTCCGCCAACAGTTTCATTTTGGTTCAATGATTTATTCCCGGTTCCAAGCAGCGTTAGGTTATTAAACCAGGTTGGAAGCGTTCCGCCAATAATCTGGCTCGATCCATTCAACTCAACAGTTCCTGTGTTGGCAGTAAAAACATTCTGGGTAGAATTATTTGTCCAGTTACCATAAACCTGCATAACTCCGGTATTGGCTACTTTGCCAATGGAAGCACCTGCATCCTGGTTGGTAAAATGTCCGGTTGGTCCTGTTACAATAATGTATGCACCATTGTTTACTATGTATGCACCATTGTTTATCAGCCCCTGCGAAAACGCATTAGAAGAAAAGAATGCAATCGCAGCAATCAATGAAGCAAAATATTTCAGGCTACGTTTCATGGTCTTGATTATTAATGCGAAGTTTTCAAATCGTTGTTTGCTGCCGGCAATCCGATACCGTATTTTCCATCAGCAAGTTTAATCTTACCTGCATTAGGCCCGCCGATGATCACATCTCCAACAGCCGTTTTTTCTTCCACGTTATAACCATATACATCCCAGTCGGCAGGCCAGCGGTAGATCTTGTTCCAGTCAGGTTGGTTGGCTGCCTTCGCGCTAGGAGGATCCTGTTCATATTTTAACATTGGTCCCGGCATATATGCAAATCGGCCTTCACCATAGTTCGTCTTCGGCTTGGCTACAATCTGATAGTCAACTTCACCACTGCTTGTTCCATTATTTACTTCCACCAGGTCAAATCCTGTAGCGGATTTATTGATCACTGCCAATCCATTGCAGTTAGGAATATTGGCTTGAGGAAAAATCTTCAATGGATTTTGCGCATCCACCATAATGATATCAGCTAGTATCGGATCCAGATTCACGTGTGCTCTTCCGTTATTCAGCTGAACAGTTCCATAATCCGTGTACCAGTATTCAGGAGACTCAGGTGCGGTGAGACGGATTCTGCCATGGGACGGAGTGGAAATTACTTCTGCCATCACGCCGGTACCTGTAATTTTACTATTCGTCAACTCTTCAGCCACTGCAGCAAAGTTTGCAAATACACCATCCTGAGCATAGAAATAACCGCCAGCACGTCTTGTAGAACCGGTTCCATTATAAAAGCCATAAACACCCTGACCATCTTCTGTGGTTGGAACTCCATTTCCTGTGGCAGTAAAATTTCCGCCTGTCGCATATCCAGGATTTCCACCACCATTGTAGATTGAATATCCTCTCACCGCACTGTGATAACCTGCCTTGCTAATAGAAGTATTCAATTGTCCATAAACTGCGGGGCGTGTAGCAAAGGCAGCCGATGCATCATCACCATAAAAATATCCGGGAATCCAAACATTTGAATAGCCAAGTACAGCAGCTACACTTGCATTAAGTTGTGTTCTACCATATACTGCTGTAGAATTAGGGTCATCAGTAAATCCGTAAACTGAAGCACCACCAATAGTTGATGCACCAACTGTAATTGATCCGTTGTATCCTAAGTAACCATATTGCTGTTGTCCTGCAACGTCACTAAATCCCTGAACAGCAGTAGTACCGGCAACTGCAGAAGTTGTGCGGAAATATCCCCCTACCGTATTTGTTCCACCGTCATAATAAATACCATAAGGCTGGGCAGGTGCAGTATCGTAAACACGAATATTTAAATTCGACATTGGCTGAATGTATGAAGCGGCCACCGGTCTAAACCAAAGCTCAAGCGTTCCTGTAGGAGGCATATTGGCAATATATTTCCCCAGTAATCCTGTTGCATCGGCAGTCACCAATGCTGTACCTGTACCCACATCCACAACTCCGGATAATGTACTGATTTTTACAAATCGATTTGACAAAACGCGAACTGCCTCAAGCGAATTTGTTGCGATGATAAAATCCTGTAAGTCAGTCGTGCCAAGAAAATTCTGACCTACGGCCACACCGGGTGTGGTTCCTGCATTTCCGGAAAGCGCCCAGCCGCCACCGGATAAATAAACCCAGTTGGGAGTTGTGGTGAGACTTGTATTGTAATAAAGACCTTCAAGCGAACCACCCGCTGTATTTGTCTGATAAACGATCAGTCCCTGTGCTGCTGCAGGAAGTGGATTCATCGCTGCACGCTGGACATCGGTAACCCTTGGAGGGAGGAAACCTTTATTGCCCGCCGCACCTGATTGAATTTCAAACATGGATGATGCATTGGGAACAAATGCCGCTGCACCGATGCCGCCATTCTGTGCATCTGCCTTTGGCAGCATGATTAAAAAAAACAGACACGAGAAAATCGTACTTTGAAAATAGTTTAACAAGTGTTTTTTCATGGCTAATTTAGTTTTGGATGTAACAAATCTATGTAATAATCTGAATGCAAAACCATGAGAGTGAAATAATTGTGAATTAATTGGCCAATCATAGAAAACTATTGGTCAGTAGCGCATTTTCGATAGCTTTGCTACCGGAATAACAAGAATGAACCTAATTCGGCAATTTACATCGGTTTTTCTATTCATTGCAATGCTGCTCTCAGCAGCACCGGGCGAATTATTCCATGAAATTTTTCACCGCCATGAATCAACTGATACTGTATGCTCCAATGGATGTGGCGACCATCTGAGTGTTGAGCATATTCACTGTGACTTGCTTCAGCTTACTCATCCTCCTCTTTATTGCTCCCTCAAGTGCTTTTCATTTTCCCCAAATGAGATTATATTCTTTCAGGAATCTTCAGTGATCGTTGGCTACGGGTACTTTTCTTCACAAGGCATATTTTTCCGAGGACCTCCTTCTCAAGTTTGATTTTTTCCTAATCATTTGTTCAGACAGGAATCCTTAAGGTTCTTGTCAATGCATTTCATTCATCAACTTTTAATTCAATGATCAGAAAAATACTGATATTTCCTGTTTGGCTATTGTTTGCTCATCACAGCATCGGACAAGTGGACAGTCTCGCATCCGACTCGCTTCTCTTACTGCAAATTCAAAGTCAGTTACAGAACAATACGCCAATACCGGCACAGCCACGCACCTCCCCTTCGAACAATCCTGATATGAGTGTAATTGGCGATTTCAGAACAACCTATCAGGATAATCAAAATCGTCATTTTGATGCAAACCTGGCTGAGACAGAATTTTCATTTCAGTCAGTGATTGACCCATACGCCAAGGCAGATTTTTTTTACTCAGTCAGCCGCGATGCTGCATCTGGTGAGTTTAAAGGTGAAATTGAAGAAGGCTATCTTTCAACTCTTTCTCTTCCTTTCCATCTGCAGTTGAAAGCAGGCAAGTTCAAACAGCAACTTGGAAAGATCAACAGCCTCCATGGTCATGCGATTTCATTTATTGATAAACCCAATGCCTATGTTCGTTTTTTTGGAGAAGAAGGCATGAATGATGAAGGCCTTTCGCTGAGCTGGCTCCTTCCTAATCCTGTTTTTTTTCAGGAACTTACAATAGAAGAAACAGATGGCCCACGCGAAAGCCCAAGCTTTTCAAGAAGTACAGGGAATCATTACCTCACTCTTATTCACCTGAAAAATTTCTGGGATCTCACTGCTAACGCAACGCTTGAACTCGGCCTGACCGGCATCACAGGAGTCAACTACACAGAAAAGTCAACACAAATCGGAGCTGTGGACCTGACATATAAATGGAAACCGGTACAAATGAATACGTACAAGTCCTTTACTTTTCAAAACGAGTTGTACTGGAGCCGGGCAACATTCGACAGCACTGAAGTAAATGCACTCGGATTTTATTCATTGGCAAGTGTGCAGGTTGCAAAACGATGGTTTCTCACCGGCAGATATGACTACACCAATAAACCCTCTTCAGCAAAGTTTGTAGAACAGGCATACAGTGCAACTTTGGGATGGTATGCAACGGAATTTCAAAAAATAGAACTGCAGGGAAAATTCACTTCTGCCAATGAAGCGGATGAAGAAAATAATTTTAAGAAAGAATTCACTCAGGTTTTATTACGCTGGGTTTTTGTGATTGGTTCGCACGGAGCACATCAGTATTAGGGGAAGATAAAAGTCAAAAGCCTGCCCGAATCACGGAGTGAGGCGGGTTAGAAGTTAGAAGTTAGAAGTTAGAAGTTAGAAGTTAGAAGTTAGAAGTTAGAAGTTAGAAGAATTTAAGCTCAAAAAAAAAATGAAAAATAAAATCAATACACTCATCATTGCATTCATGCTGATGATGACAAATGTTTTCGCAGGAGCAATTCGCGTGGTTACGACAACCCAGGATTTAAAAAGCATTGCACAATTGATCGGCGGAGATAAGGTGGATGCGTTCGGTATTGCCACAGGTTACCAGAATCCACACTTCGTGGATCCCAAGCCGAGTTATATTATCAAACTCTCCAATGCAGATCTGTTTGTGACGGTGGGACTGGACCTTGAAACGGGATGGTCGCCTTCTCTGTTGGGCAGCTCCCGCAATCCGAAGATTCAAAAAGGAAGTCCGGGTTATGTTGATGCTTCTATTGGCGTGCAGTTGCAACAGGTACCATCAAGTATTAACCGCGGTGAAGGCGACATTCATATTTACGGTAATCCACACTATTGGCTTGATCCTGTAAATGGAAAACAAATTGCCAGGAACATTTGCGACGGTCTGACAAGGATCTCCCCTGAAAACAAAGCATTTTTCGAATCCAACCTGAAATCATTTAATGAAACACTGGATCAGAAAATAAAGGTCTGGAATGCACAGATGTTAAAATACAAAGGGACAAAAGTGATTGCCTACCACAATGAATGGTGTTATTTTGAAAACCGTTTCGGTCTTCAAATCGTTGACTTCCTGGAACCAAAACCCGGCATCCCTCCCACTCCTTCACAGCTTGTAAAGATTATCGGTGAGGTGAAATCAAATTCCATCAGACTCATTATTTCATCTCCTTACTTTACGACATCTTCCTCCGATGTTGTCGCGAAGCAAACCGGCGCCAAAGTTCTCACGCTGGCAACATCTGTTGGTGCATTTGATTCAATCAAAAACTACTTTGACTTGTTTGATTACAATATCAATCAGCTGATTAACACATTGAAATAAAAAAAATTTTCACAGTAAATTAAATAATAATCAAAACCAGGTACCATGTTTGAAATGTTTCAATTGGAATTCATGACACAGGCTTTCATCCTGAGCGTAATCGTTGGCCTTATGTTGTCATATCTCGGCGTGCATGTTGTAGGCAGAGGAATCGTGTTTGTAGATCTTGCGCTCGGACAAATCAGCTCACTGGGAGTTGCGTTTTCAGATTATATAGGAAAGGGCAAAACCACAATCCCTATTTTGTTTACACTGCTTGGGGCTTTTCTGATGTCTTTCATCCATCTCAAAGACAAACGATTGAAACTGGAGGCGATAATTGGAATCATATATGCTGTGGCATCTGCTGCTACGGTGATGCTCATCTCAAAAACACCACACGGTGATAGCGATATCCAGGAAGTGCTTTTTGGAAATATTCTTTCGGTGAGCTGGGAACAAATACAGACGACAGGAATTGTATTCGGAATTATTGCAATACTTCATTTTGCATTCTTTAAAAAATTCCAACAAGTGACAGATAGTTTCTCGAAATCAGATCTGGAGAGGACTTCGTCAGCCGTAATGAAGGGCGAATTCAGACTGTGGAATTTCCTCTTTTACATCTCCATCGGACTCAGTATCGTATTCGCTGTAAGGTTAAGCGGCGTAATTCCCGTTTTTTCATTTTTGATCATTCCGGCCGTGGCTGCAATAATGGTTGCCCGAAAAAACCTACCCATTATTCTGATTGCAGGAGTCGTGAGTATCATGGGTGCATTTTTCGGACTCAATGTTTCATACAAATATGATTTCCCTGCGGGCTCATCTATCGTGGCTGTTTTAGGAGGTTTGTTTTTGATTGTCTCCAATTACTATATCATTAAATCATTTAGAGGAAAAAATAAATCTGCATCATAAACAAAATCGCTCTTCCTGAAATTAACGGAGGAAGGGAAATATTTTCATTTATTTTTTACCGAATCATTCATGCGCCTTACAAAACTCACCAATGCAAAAAGAAGGACAAATAAATAGATTGCGTAACTTATGTGGGGCCAAAAGAAAGAACATGCTATTCCTGCAGCATACATTGCATTGATGCTGAAAAACAAGGGTAGTTGGAGTTTGTAAAACTCATTCTTGAAATGTTCGTTGGCGAGGTGCTGGTTCCTGTAAATGTAAACCAACATTAGAAATGAAACTGCATTGGTGGCTATCAATGTACATCCGTAAAGCGTGAGCGGCAATTGCCCCATTGGGTATTTTCCGAGTAGGAAAGTAGGAAAAGGCATAAAGCTGATCAGCATTAACAGGGCAATATTCATCAATACAAAATTTCCATCCACCTGACGGATCCTTTCAAAATAAAAATGATGCCCAAGCCAGTATAGTCCAATCAGGATGAAACTCATTACATATGAAAAAATCTTGGGGAGCAAACCAATCAGGGCGCCAGAAAGATCTGCATAAGAAACATCTTCAATCGAAATGTTCAATACCAGTATGGTAATTGCAATTGCAAACACACCATCGCTGAATGCTTCTAACCTGGACTTATTCACTCTCTTATTGATTACCTGCTGTCAGACTTCATGATTTTATAAACTGCCTTACCGGCCTGCGTATTAATCTCAAGAAAATAAATGCCATTGGAAAGTGTGCTAATATCGACGGACTTAGAGTCCGGCAGTGCAGATGTTTGCGGCTGAACATTAATTAAAGTCTCGCCAAGCATATTCATCATCAAAATTTCTCCATTAATTTCTCCCGGGAAATTACACCTTATTTCAAACTTATCTGCTGAAGGGTTTGGAAATACAGAGATAAAATCCTTCAGTTCATTCTCTTCGATTCCCACCGGAACACAACCGTTACTGGCTAAAATAGACGCCCTGTCAATATTCAATGCAGCCAGCATCCTTGTTTTTTGTCCCTCTGTAAACGCATTCATGCACTCATCGTCTGTATAATCGAGGTAGTTCATGAACATGATTCCGGGAAATGACGAAGTGCAGTTGTCAGTTTTGGGATAGGAAGGGCAACCATAATTTTCAGCGGACTGTAATGGCGTATCTGAAACATTGTCATCAGCATTGCACGTATTACCATCATCTCCCCAAACATGCAGCAGGTTGAGCCAGTGTCCTATTTCATGCGTAAGTGACCTGCCCTTGTTGTAATGCGTCAAAAGGTGCGACCCAATTCTTCCACAAGCTTTATAGTTAATCACAACGCCATCATATTGCAGGTCACCACCGGGAAATGTACCTAGCCCAAGAAAGTTCTGATTGGTAAATGCAGCAACCCAGATGTTGAGGTAACGCGTGGCATCCCATGCATCGTCGCCGCCGCTGGAACTGAGTTTTGTCTCATCATAATTGCTAAAAGCAGTGTCATTTGTGTACTTATGAATGATACCTGTTGTCAGTTGACCTGAAGGAGTTCGTTTGGCAAAACAAAATTCAATTTCACAATCAGCCGCCACTGCGCGGAATGCGAGAGGCGTCTGTCCAGAATCCGGATTTGTTCGCCTGTAATCTTCATTGATAACATCCAGCTGCGATTGAATAACTGTATCATCGAGGTATTGTGATGTATCGTGATACAACATATGAAACACAACTGGAATTGTCACAATGGATCGCTGGCTTTCTCCTGTATGTGCTGCAATCCATTGGGCAGATTCTGATTCGCTTTCAATACGCCTTTGCAAATAGGCAGGGTCGCTCAATTCAAGCGCCTTTGCATATTCTGCTGAACTGCACCGCCGCACATTTTGAGCTGTTCCCAAAAAAGAAAGCGACATAAAAACGGATAGTATAACAATTGCCCTTTTCATATTTCGATTCCAAACCTACATGATTTTTTATTATTATCCATCAAACCCTGAAAAATTCATTAGCCCGGGTAATGATTGAATGCGCAATAATACATTACCTTATGACAAACGGCAGTCACCGAACATTGCATTCAGTTGGGGTCGAATATTACAATCCGGTTACAAATAGTTTTCCGAATTCAAAAACGAACGCTTAGCTTTACGGCATGGAACGCAGCGTACGCATACTTCTGGTTGAGGATGAAGAGCACCTCGCCGAATCAATCTCATTCAATCTTGAAATGGAAGGATATGACGTAAAGATTGCCGGCACCGGCACCCAGGCCGTTAAAACCTTCAAAGGCGAAAAATTCAACCTTGTAATCCTCGACGTAATGCTTCCTGAACTGGATGGCTTCGGTGTATGTGAAGCAATTCGTTTACACAATTCATCCGTACCTATTTTATTTCTTTCTGCAAAAAATACCAGTGAGGATAAGATCACCGGTTTGAAACGCGGGGCAGATGATTACATGACCAAGCCATTTAACCTTGAAGAATTTCTTTTGCGCGTTCATTCGCTGATCAAAAGAGGCCTCAGCAAAGAAGAACACAAGGAGCTCAATGAAAAATACAAGTTTGGAAAGAATGAAGTTAATTTTATAACATTCGAAGTGATAGACAAGGACGGGAAGAAGATCCGACTGACAAAAAAAGAAATTTTATTGTTGAAGCTACTCATCGAACGCAAAAATGAAGTGGTGTCACGAGAGCAGATCCTCGAAACCGTCTGGGGTTATGACATCTACCCTTCAACCAGAACTGTGGATAATTTCATCCTGGCCTTCAGAAAGTACTTTGAACCCGACCCCAAAAACCCTAAATATTTTTTCTCAATCAGGGGTGTTGGATACAAGTTCGTCAGTGATTAACAATGGCCATGAATGCATTATTGGTTTTATAAATATGTAATAAATATTATAAATCTTCATATAATATCCCATACAGACATATATTATTGTGTTTCAAATTTAAACCCAAATCAATTATCGCATGAAAAAATTACTTCTCTCAGGAGTGCTTGGCTTGTTCGCAATTCTCGCATTCGCTACGAATCCAACTACCCGTACTTGTGGCACCATGGATGTACTTCAGCAACAAATTGCCAATGACCCGGCGATGGCTGTTCGAATGCAACAGATCGAGAACCAGACGAGTGCTTTTATTGCTGCGCATAAGAACCAGTCTAACACTATGCAGTCGATTGTAACAATCCCTGTGGTATTTCACGTGGTGTATGCAACTTCTGCTCAGAATATTTCTGACGCACAGTGTCAGGCTCAGTTGAACCAATTGAATCTAGACTATGCCCGTTTAAATGCTGATGCAAGCAGCACTCCATCTGCCTTTACCGGTGTGGCAGCAAATACACAAGTACAGTTTTGCATGGCTGTTCGCACTCCAACCGGCGCGTCAACTACAGGCGTGGTTCATAAATCAACTTCGACCTCTTCATTTTCATCGAATGACAACGTGAAACATTCATCATCAGGCGGAGATGATGCATGGGATGCAACCAAATACCTGAACATCTGGTCCTGCAACCTTGGCGGTGGTCTGTTAGGCTATGCACAGTTTCCGGGTGGAGCTGCTTCAACGGATGGTGTTGTGTTCCTTTATTCTTCAATCGGAAGTGTTGCCCAGCCCGGTACTGCTTCCCCATATAACCTCGGGAGAACAGCAACGCATGAAGTTGGCCACTGGTTGAACCTTAGGCACATCAATGGAGATGGAAATTGCGCCAGTGATTTAGTAAATGACACACCAACGCAATCAGCACTGAACTTCGGATGCCCTGCTTATCCTCATGTTACATGCAGCAACGGACCCAATGGCGATATGTTCATGAACTATATGGATTACACTGACGATGGCTGCATGAATACTTTTACTGCCGGTCAGGCCGCAAGAATGCAAGCGCTGTTTACAACAGGTGGCGCGAGAGTGGGATTACTAACTTCACAGGGCTGCGTGCCTGTAACCGGAGGAACATGTAACGTACCTTCAGGGCTTTCTACTACTGGTATTACAACCACTACTGCTACCCTGAACTGGGGCGCTGTATCCGGTGCCGTTAGCTACAATGTTCAATACAGAGTTGTTGGTGCAGGATCATGGACGTCAACTACCTCAACTACCACTTCAAAATCCTTGAGCGGTCTTGTTTCTGCAACAAATTATGAATGGCAGGTTCAAACTGTTTGCTCAGCAGGTTCTTCGGCATTTTCCGGATCTTCAACATTTACCACATCATCAACAGGTGGTGGTGGTTGCAGCGATACATATGAGCCAAATGAATCCAGAAGTGCTGCTAAAACTGTTTCAACCAATACGCATATTACCGGATTAATTTCAACTACTACTGATAAAGACTACTTCAAGTTCATAACAACATCTCCGAACACGAATGTGAAAATTGATTTAACCAACCTTGCAGGCGATTATGATGTAAATCTGCTCAATTCTTCAGGATCAACACTTGCTACTTCCCAGAATGGAGGTACCACAGCTGAACAGATCAAGAGAAATACTACATCTGCTGCAACCTATTACGTTTACATTTATGGATACCAAGGTGCAAACAGTTCCACTATTTGTTATGACCTTCTGATCAGCACCAGCAGTACATCATGGCGCGAAAGTGCTGATGCAATCAATGAGCCGGTAGCTGCTGAAAACAACATGGTCGTTTATCCTAACCCTGCTGATGGAATCGTGAATGTCAGTTTCAATGGCGTTAGCAATAGCACAGCCACTGTTCGTATTACAGACATGGTTGGAAAAATTATTGCCTCCAGAAATGTAACCGTTTCAGAGGGAAATAACAAAGTCAGTTTCGATATGACACAATACAGCAAAGGAATTTATCTCGTTGAGCTCAGCAATGAATCAAATCACAGCGTTCAGCGGTTGATGCTCGATAAATAAAAAAGCAATAATCAATAAGGTTTATTTTAAAAAATGTCCCGTCCGAGGTAAAGCTGGATGGGACATTTTTTATAGAAAAACCTTTCTCGTCCTGAAAAAAACTGACACCTTTTACTTAAGAATCCTGCTGCATGATTAGAAATCATTTAATCCAGTTCAGCATAAGCAACCGGCTTAAGTATTTCTTTAATGTTACGATTCTTCCTTGCGCTGTTGGCATCAGTTGAAATCGTGTATGCTTCCATTTCATTCTCCTGATAAGGCTTAATCAGGTTTTTGATTTTCTCCGTATTGAGAGTCGGATCAATCCATTTGCATTCATCCTCCCGTGAAATGATCAGCGGCATTCTTTTTTTCAGGTTATGGATTTTTTCCATCAATGGATTTGCCTCTGTAGTAAGAACGCTGAATGTATCTTTTATCTCCCCTGTACTCTTATCAAGCCAGTTCTCATAAATACAACCGAGTGAAAACAACTCCCCGCCTTTCAGCTGAATATGATAGGGATATTTCTTTCCATTAAAATCCCGCCACTCATAAAAGCCGTTTATGCCTAGCAAACACCGCTTGCTTACAATGCTTTTCCTGAATGATGGTTTCTCGAAAACAGTTTCACCTACTGCATTTAATGTTTTGGAACGGATGTCATTTGCACTTTTCAAATCTTTTGCCCAG
>JAPLDB010000233.1:0-2991 GCA_026391975.1 Bacteroidota bacterium
ATCACTATTTAACAAGAATAAATGGCTATTGTCAAGTATAACAGACTCAACGTTAGAAGAAGCATATGATCCGGCATAGAAAAACCTGTGATCGGAAGTAAAATTTCCGGATTTTACTTTGTTTGTAGTTCCATCATTTGAAAATAAGATGAGGCTTCCTGTAGTATCTGTTGTTATCCATTTTATATTTCCCGCCGAATCGTTTTGATAACTGAAACTTTGGCCGTATAAAGCCTGAGTGAATTTACCGGCAAAGGAAATCTGTTGACTGCCTTTTTTGTCGGTTACCAGCACTATTCCACTATCTTCATTGATGACCAGATACGTATTCTCAGGCGTTGTAAATACCTGAATAGGCCTGGAAACGTTTTTTTCGGTCCGCAAATAATTCCAGTCAGCCACGGGTTTACCACCTGCTTCATATGCATAGATGTAATGGTTGCTACATGCAACATAAAAGTTATATCCATAGGAAGTTGCATTCATGGAACATCCGTTGGTAGCAGTGGCAGGGAGTCTGATTGGATAGTTGCCTGCATTGTTGCCGTCATCATTAAGTAAGAAAAGTCTGGACGGTGTATTGAATAGTATTTGCTTGCTGCCGTCGCGATAAATGTCGATGGGGTAAATCTGCGACAATATTTTTTCTTCCAGGCTTTTCTTCCAAACGATGTTACCGGATTCATCCAGTTTATAGAGTGAGTTTTTGGCATCCTGTACATAAACAAATTGAAGCCCGTTATTTTCTTTTACTGTTACAGGTACAGATGATAATACTGTATCCAATTGTGCTGACCAGAACAGCACAGGTTCTTTCATTGTTTTCTTGTGGAAGTCAAAATGCATTTGCGATCTCAAAACTGCTCCTTTGTAGTCCCATTGAGCATGAATAGCAGTGCTGCCATATATGGTTGAGAGAAATGACTGAAGCTCAGCAGGGCGATAAAGATTAACGGAAAGTTGGGGATTTACATACAACCTCACATTACCTGTTGGTCCCAAAAGTCCGGCGGCATTGTTATACAATGGGTCTTTTGAAAGCACCTTAGTTTCTGAATTTTCATCGATCAGGGATTTTAATGCAGCGTTCTGGTTGGAGAAAACAATATAATCGTTCAATGAAGTATAGCAGCAGCCATTCAATCCGGAGAACAACTTTCCGAAGATCAATGGCAAAATGCCTTTTACATTAATAGATGAAATTGTATAGTTCCTATATGATTCCTGAGAAGGCGCCAGGCCGGCCTCTTTGGCGACTGCATCCCTGACTCCATTCAGTTGATTGACAGCATCGGCCTGGTTGCTGGCTTTGATGCATAGATATATGTTGTTGTCAATTGAATTTCCTGCGGGTTCGGTAATGATCAGTGCAATTTCGTTTCCGACCCAGGAAGTAAAAGAGGTTTCAAAAGAAATATTAAAACTGCTTTGTAAATCCTTCAGGACCTGTTTTTTTTCTTGTTCTGAAAGGGCAAATCCGGAATTTGATCTCAGGTGACTGAAATAAGCCGGCAAGTTGCTTATTCCGAATTGAAAAAGTAATGCAGTACGGGAAGGAGCAACTACAGAAGCATTCAAAGGCTGGGCCCGCTGGTTGCTGAAAAAAGAAAGGAAATTGGTTGTGTCAAATGTGACAGTATTACCTCTGAGCGATAAAAATGAATTTTCGCTTTCTATTGCAAACCCATTCCAGCGTGCAAACGAGGAAGCCATTTTGAAAAAACCATTGTCATAATCAGGAGAAATGGAAGTGGCGATTTCTTTTAATGCCTGGTTGTTATAATAGAGATGGATGACAGCATTAACACCTGCAGGCGGAACCACTTTGAGAAATGATTTTGAAAGGGCGATCCCATTACCATCTTTCAGCTGCCTGATGGCCTGTTCAACCAGGAGCGGAGAGATGCTGAAAATAGCAACGCTTTTACTTGATGCAAAAGTGAAAATGGTTGAATCGTTGAGCCGCGATTCATAGATGTTTACATTTTCGTATTCGCGCTTCCGGATCTGATCAGGCATTTTCCAGCCCTCCTCAATAAAGCGCTTTAGTTTCTGTTCTGTCCAACCCCTAGGGAGATTCAAAAGGTACAAAAAATCAAAACGACCTGCTTTTACAAGGTGTGTTGAAATTACCAGGGTCTGGTCTTCCCAGATCTCTGACACAGCACCGGTTTCTTTCAGGAGGGAGTCGAAGAGCATAAAATTCTTTTCTGCAGCAGCAATCCACGGATCATCATGAAGACTTTTCCTCAATTCTCCAGAAAAGAAATCTTGCAGTGATTCAGCAGGTTTTTTTATTTCAAGTATTACAGCAGCATCTGCAGGCACAGCCCTCAGTGGATCCAGTAAGATGATGGAGTAGCGCTGGTAGAAATAAACGCCGGTAGCAAAAATTGCCAGCAGCAAAAGCCCGATGACGGAGGCAGCAAGAAAACGGTTCATAGTTTCCGCAAAGCTATTTTTTCCCTCTGTGGTAATGGAGAATGTGGCTTTTACTTGTGTACAAAGACGTGTTGATAAGGAAGGCAGAAGGCAGGATGAAAGATGTAAGATTCAAGATTCAAGATTCAAGATGCAGAATTCAGAATTCAGGATGCAAGATGCAGGATCCCGGATGCAGGAAAGGAGCTGCAAAGTTGACAGGAACCAGAATTTAAGTGGCGATGAATAACAATCCAATGAACAATAGAATGATTTGAAGAATGAAATCTATAAAGCAAGTTCGTTTTCGTCTAGAGAAGATGGAAATAGCACTGAAGAATATGGGAATGTCCATGCTTGCAAATGAATTTCAGCAAAGCATAACCTTGTTGTAAAATTTCATTCCAGGGAAATTATGGGGGAATTGTTATTCCATAGAAAGACCCCGCCCGTATGGACAACAATCACCTTTGATCCTTTTTTGAAAAAGTCTTTATTGACAAGGTCATAAAGTCCAAAGAAGAGTTTTCCTGTGTATACAGGTTCAATTTTAAACCCATTCATCGAAGA
>JAPLDB010000233.1:3038-16262 GCA_026391975.1 Bacteroidota bacterium
GCTGAAAATTATTTTTATTTCCGTTCAGGTTTAATATATCATGTTGCAGAAATTCTTCTCCTTGCAATACTGAAATGCCAATGACTTTTTGATTTTCGTTCAGCGCCGTTGAAATGCCGGCAAGTGTTGCTCCGGTTCCGCAAGCACAACAGATGAAATCAAAACCTGAAGGGGTCAATTTGACAATCTCTGCGCATCCCTTTACGGATAAAGAATTGGAGCCGCCTTCCGGCAGTAAATAAAAGTCTGAGGCGGGGGGGCGGAGGTCGGATAATAGCCGGTCGGATAATATTCCTGAGTCTCTCATTAGTTTGTATTCTTCACGGGAAACAAAAAATAATTTCATCCCACATTCTGAAGCAAATTTCAGCGCAGGATTTGAGTTTTCATTCAGTTCATTGCCGCGAATGATGCCAATTGTTTTTATTCCAAATTCTTTTCCTGCTGCTGCGGTGGCGATAATGTGATTGGAATATGCGCCACCGAAGGTGACCAGGCATTCTTTTTTCTGCGATAGAAATTCTTCGATATTGTATTTCAGCTTAAACCACTTGTTGCCGCTGATGTAAGGATGAATTAAATCCAGCCGTAAAACCGAAACGGAAACTTCTTTCTCGAGGAGAAGTTTTTCTACTATTTTCTGGACAGGCGGGACCTTTGGGATATCCATGATTTAAAGCAAAACATTTTTTCACGCAAAAGCGCTAAGGCGCAAAAGGGAATACCTGAATTTCAATATTCTTTTTCCTCCTTTAACAGAATGTGTGAATTTATGAAATCAAATGAGAATATAATTGTCTTTTTTGGGCTCAAAATAATCCTTTGGATTTCATGTAATTAAAAATAGATTTGTTGTGGATTTATTCAGGAAGGGAAATTAAACCCATGAAAAAAAAACTTCTGCTCTTCGTTATTACTTCAATTTTTCTGCAACCCCTGTATTCCCAAAATTCATGGACACAAAAGGCAAATTTTGGCGGTGCTGCACGAAGGTCGGCCATTGGATTCTGTATCGGCAATTATGGATATGTGGGCACTGGCTACAATTCCAGTTTTTATGATGACCTGTGGCAGTATGATCCCGTAAACGATGTATGGACGCAGGTTGCAAGCTGTCCGGGAGCGGCCCGATTCAGTGCAGTGGCATTTGTAATCAGCAACAATGCATACGTAGGTACAGGGTATGACGTAAACAATAATTTCAATACAGCTGACTTCTGGAAATACGATGCAGTAGGAAATTCCTGGAGCCAGTCTGCAAGTATGCCGGCCGGGCAGGAGCGGAGGTATGCAAGTGCATTCAGCGCACAGGGCAGAGGATATGTGGGAACAGGTGTTGGTGCAGCGGGATATCTCAATGACCTTTGGCAATATGATGCAGGAAGTAATTCATGGGCACAGAAAGCAAATTTTCCGGGGGCAGCACGATATGAATGTGTGGCTTTTAACATTGGTGAGTACGGTTATATAGGATGTGGAGCGTTTGCCGGAACAATCTACAATGACTTTTATGAGTACCAGCCACAAAACGATACCTGGTTTCAGAAAAGCAATTATCCCGGACTGGGCGGAGATGCTGCAGCCGGTTTTGCACTTGAGGGCAGGGGATATATTGGAACGGGCAGCACGCAGGGATCGTATCCGGTAGATTTTTATGAATGGAATCAATATGATGATGCATGGACTGCAAAGGCAGCTTTCCCGGCACCCGGGCGGGCATTCGGTACAGGCTTCTCCATACTTGATAAAGGATACATTGGTTTGGGCGAGGCAGCAGGATATTTTAATGACTGGTGGGAATACACACCCGACAGCCTTTTCAGTTCATTGGATGGTGAAACAGAAGCAATGCAGATCCCTTTCATTTTCATCAATGGACAAAAGCTCAGCATCATAAATCCCAATAGTGGCAATGAATCCATGGTGCTCGTATTATACAATCTGGAAGGAAAGAAGGCAGTGTCAAAAGAAGTCAAGTCCGGGTTAACGATAATACCGGTATCTCTTCCGGCCGGCATTTATGCCTATCGTATTTATAGTAACTCAAAAATCTTTGCGGGAAAAATATTTGTGTTGTAAGAAAAGTAACACTTTCGTGTAACCATCCGTAATAACACTCCGGCTCAATATCTAATTTCTAATTTCCAACCAAAATGAAAAAGATCATTGTCTTATTGGCAGTAGCTTCTTTCTCGCTTTCATCCAGCGGGCAAACCACAGTTACACTGCAGCCCAATGGCACAACAGGTAAAGATGCAGAAATCTTCAGTTGTGTTCCATGCGGATATAGCACACAAAATTTTGGAAACATTGCTGAAAACTGTGCTATTGCCTGGACAAAAAATGGTGCAAGTCATAATATCCGGTCGCTTATTCAGTTTGACCTGAGTTCCATTCCGGCAAATGCGACGATTCAAAGTGCTGTACTGTCATTGTATTTTGCGCCGGGGAGTGATGAAGGGAAGCATTATGGCTTTTTTGGCAGCAACAGTGCATACCTCCAGCGCATTACTTCGTCATGGGATGAGCATACAGTTACGTGGAATACACAGCCCACCACTACTACCTTAGACAGGGTTTCCCTTTCGGGTTCTACCAGTGCAACCCAAAACTACCCCAACATCAATGTAACCCAATTGATTAAAGACATGTTGGGTGATCCTACGCATAGCTTTGGATTCATGCTAAGGCTTCAGAGTGAAACGGTATATAAAAAGCTTGTCCTTGCATCAAGTGACCATTCGAATGCAACGATTCGACCAAAGCTGGTAATCGTTTATACAAGTCATTCACCTATGGAAAATAATTCCGGTTCTGAATTGCGAACCCTGCCAACGACACAGATCCTCAAAGTTTATCCAAATCCTGCCAGGGAGTCTGTTAATCTTTCTATCAATGCGGCTGATGCTGACCAGGCATTCATATCCATTTATGACCTTAGTGGCCGCGAAATGGTTGACCAGGTATACCAGCTTACTGAGGGAAAAAATCAGTTCAGCTTTGAAACGATGAACTGGACACGCGGTTTATACATGGTTATTGTAAAAACAAGCGGTGAAATGATTACTGAAAAATTATTGTTGGAATAGCAAACTCCACATTATTTAAAGCCTGTCCATGTAATGTGTGGCAGGCTTTTTTTATTTTCGCACCCCCGCCTGCGCAATGCAATCGGAAAAACCCGCGCTGTTAGCTCAGTTGGTTCAGAGCACTGCCTCGACAAGGCAGGGGTCAGTGGTTCGAGTCCACTACAGCGCACTTTTTGTGCATAAAATGAACGGATAAGGTCTTACCTTCAATTTTATTTTATCTTTGCTTCAAAATCAATAACCAATTACCAATGAGAAAATACTTACTTCTTTTGTTTGTTTCTGTATTTGTTGTGTCAGCAGGAACTTCCCTGGCTCAGAAACCAAAGCGTTGCGGAACGATGGACTACTTAGCGCGTCAAATGGCGGAAGATCCAACGCTTGCATCTAAAATGGCTGACATCGAAAAGATGACACATGAATTTGAGACGCAATCTGCGGGGATGCGTACTTCAAGCACTGTTATTACAATTCCGGTTGTGTTCCATGTTCTTTATCACACAACGGCTCAGAACATTTCAGATCTAAAAATTCTTGACCAGATTGCAACACTGAATAAAGATTATGCATACCTGAATGCAGACACAGTGAATACTCCTGCAGCTTTTCGTCCGGTCGCGGCCAATACAAACATTCAATTCTGTCTGGCAACGCAAGATCCCAATGGCGACCCGACAACAGGTATTATACGCAAGTATATTACTGCTACAGGTTTCGATCCGTATACCAACCAAAATATAAAATATACAGCCCAGGGGGGAGATGATGCATGGGACCGCAACAAATACCTGAACATCTGGACCAGCAATTTCACTGGAGCCAGCACACAGATCATTGGGATCTCTCAATTTCCCGGAGGTGCAGCTGCAACCGATGGATGTGTAATATTATATGGTACAATTGGAGGCGAAACTTATCATGGTACGACAGCTTACTATAATTTAGGCAGGACAGCAACACATGAAATTGGCCATTGGCTGAATCTCTATCACATTTGGGGAGATGATGGTGGTGCTTGCAATGGAAGCGATTATGTAACAGACACTCCGAATCAGGCTTCTGAAAATTATTCATGCGTAGCTTTTCCGCACATCACATGCAATAACGGACCTAATGGAGATATGTATGTCAACTATATGGATTATGGAGATGATAACTGTCTGAACATGTTTACAGCAGGACAAGGAACACGCATGACTGCGGCATTGAACGGTCCGCGTATTTCAATTAAAACTTCACCGGGATGTCAGGAGCCCACAGGAATTAATAGTACTGCAAGGCAATTTGCCGTTTCAATTTATCCGAATCCCTCAACCGGAGAATTTGTTTTGACAAGCAAGTTGAAAGACCTTTCAGATGTGGAAGTAATTGTAACCAATATCTTAGGTGAGGTTGTTTACAAAAACTCAAGTAAAGGTATTTCCTATTTGGTTCAAACAATTGACCTGAGTGATCAATCCAACGGGATTTATATGGTTGAAGTGCGGACGAATTCCGGAATGTCAACACAAAAAGTTGTACTGAACAGATAAGCTCGAAAACAATATTTTATTCGAAAGGAATGCTGAAGTTATTCGGCATTCCTTTTTTGTTTGTGCGATTTTTCAGGAATATACTTTGATGATCATCCGCAAGCCGATGAGCATAAGGATGATTCCAACGCTCCGGTTGATCCACAGCAAAACAAGTGGCTTGAGTATCTGCTTTAATCTGTGTGCAATGAATGCTTTAAAAATATCTGTTGCAAATACCGTAGTGAGCACGGAGCCGAAAAAAAATGCTTCATGGATCGTGGAATAATTGTCTTTCAGTTTCATTACGCTGATGATACCCAGCCAGAAAAGCGGAATGGCGGGATTGAATGTATTGAGGAGAAATCCTTTCAAAACAAATTTAGCGTGAACTGTTCTTTTGTTGTCATCCACATCTTTCACCTTCATCTTTGAAAACAGCATGGATAGTCCAAAGATCATCAGCAAGAGTCCGCCAATCCAGCCCGTATAAACCCTGTAGGTTCCGGTGAGGTCAAGCTGGGCAGCGAAAAAATAGGTTACTGCAATCCAGAAAGCATCACTCAGGAGCACACCGGTGGCAAGGTGTACGCCAGCCCTGAAGCCCTCATGCAACGAAGTTTGCAGTAGGGCGAAAAATACAGGTCCGATCATCACACAAATGATAAGACCGAAGCCGATACCACTCAATATGGGTTCAAACATTTCAATCACCTGCTGAGATCAATTATATGATTTGGAGACGATGGCAAATTAGATTATTGTCCATGCAAAAAGGTTTTCCATTCCTCATGCTGGGACTGTTTCATCACCCGTGGAAATTTATTCTGACCACCCATTTTTCCTTTCTGCTCCATAAACTCGTAGAAGCGGTCCGGATGAATGAATTCCACGAAGATATTTTTCAATGCACTTTTTCTTTCAACTGCATAATCATCATTTAATTCGCACAATTTTGCGTCAAGGAATTTAGCTGCTGCTTCCCTGTCCAGATTGCCACCCTTAACGCCCAGGTACCACTGGTGAGAGAAAGTATTATTTTCATTGAGGCCGGATACCAGGAACTCTGGAATTTCAACCCCATAAGCAGCGCTTAATTTTTCCACTGCATGGTTCATGTTATCGACGCTCAGGTGTTCGCCCACAAGGCTCAGGAAATGCTTGGTCCGACCGGTGATAATGATCTCGGCTTTTTTTGCTGAAGTAAAACGGATGGTATCGCCGATGATATAACGCCAGGCACCTGAGCAGGTGCTCATCACAAGTG
This sequence comes from Bacteroidota bacterium, assembly GCA_026391975.1. Taxonomy (GTDB): domain Bacteria; phylum Bacteroidota; class Bacteroidia; order AKYH767-A; family 2013-40CM-41-45; genus JAPLDB01. Next base: position 8,906 of record JAPLDB010000233.1, read on the forward strand.
CATAGTCTTTTCCCTCTTCAACTTCATTGATAAGAAGCGCTTTGGTTTCCGGCAAAGGTTCGCCATTGTCGTCGAAATTGGCTGAATCAAATGGAATGAATTCATAGAATATTCCGTTGTTCAGGATCAACTTCATGTACTTAACTCCGGGCTTTGTTTGAAAGGCAATAAACCCTTCTGAAGCAGGGTACATTTCGATAAAGTGAACCGGATGGGCAAAAAACTTTTCAAAGGATTTGCGGTAAGGCTCAAATGAAACACCACCGTGTGCATAGACGTGGAGGTTTGGCCAAATGTCATGGATCGTTTTTAGTTTGTAATGGTCAATCACTTTTTCCATCAGCAGTTGTATCCATGATGGAACCCCGGTAATTAACCCGATGTCCCATTTGTCGGCCTGCTTTACGATCTCATCCAGCTTTACGTTCCAGTCTTTTTCCTTTGAAATTTTCTTTCCCGGTTTGTAATATTTCTGGAACCAGACAGGAACTCTCCTTGCAGATATTCCGCTGACATCACCTTCATAATATCCGCCCTGCCGCTGAAGTTGTGTGCTTCCGCCAAGCCATAAAATTCCTTTTTCGAAAAATGTTGCAGGCAGATCATACCTGCTCAGTGTTAGCATCTGGCGAATGGTAGCTTTACGAAGCGCTTTCACCATTTCACGCGTTACGGGAATGTGTTTGCTGGCGCTTTCACTTGTTCCACTGCTTAGCGCAAAATATTTTACATGGCCCGGCCAGCAGACGTTTTCTTCTTCATTGAGGCAACGGTTCCACCAGTATTCAAACATGGAACTGTATGTATGCAGGGGAACCTTGCTCCGGAAAGATTCGCTGAGTTTGCTTTCTTTCAGCATTTGATCAAACCTGTAATGCTGACCGAATGAGGTAACAGAAGCTTTTTTAAGCAGCTTTTTCAATTCCCTTCTTTGCAGCTGAGCAGGTGAATTCACCCTTCGGGGCACCTTTAGTGAAAGCTTTAATCCTTGTTTTATTACTGCACCCAGTAGCATGATCGATAAGGTTGAAAGGACAAATGTAAAAATTGCCCGGAATGCGTCAATAACGGAATTCTTCTTCAGCGTTCATCCAACTTCTGAACAACTTTTTGCACATAATATTACAGATGCAAGAATTTCTTCACATTAAATAATTGTTATTTTCGCTGCAGCCTAGATTGCATTCTATTAAGGACAAATAGAAAGCAAAAAAAATGATTAAACACACTACTACTTTACTACTGGCGATATTAATAACATATGGTGCAAGTGCCCTAAGCATTACGCCAACGCTGGTTGCATCACTTCCTTCAACACTTGTAGAAAGCTCAGGGCTGGATTATACCGGGAACAATGGATACTGGTCGCATAACGATGGGTACGGGGATAACCATATTTACAAGCTGAACAATTCCGGATCAATCACAAAAACAATTACGGTCAACAATGCCGTCAATTATGATTGGGAAGATATTACCCATGATTTCGGCCGCAATTATATGTACATCGGAGATTTTGGAAACAATGCCAATGACCGCACGAATCTTCATATTTACCGGATTAATCATCCGAAAAACGTTTCAGGGACTTCAGTTAATGCAGATGTGATCAGCTTCTCTTATCCCGATCAGGCCCAATTTCCTTCACCATGGATGAACTTTGACGCGGAAGGATTTTTTCACCGCAACGGATTGCTTTACATTTTCTCAAAGTCAGACGGAAGTGCTGTGGGATATACCAAACTCTATACTGTTCCGGATCAGCCGGGAACTTATGTTGCAACGCTTGTCGACAGTTTCTATACAAATGACCGCATTACATCAGCCGACATCAATGCAGATGCTTCAGCAGCGATCATCAGTTCAAACAGTCATATCCACATTTTTACGAACTGGAGCGGAGTGAATATATTCTCCGGCACGCACAGGCAAATAAACATTTCCGGTTCCTGGACTCAAAAAGAAGCAATTGCTTTCAAAGACATCAATCATATATACATGACAGATGAAGATAATGGATCAGGCAATAATCTGTATGCAGGCGACCTTAGTCCCTGGATAGCAGACATGACCACCTCCATTGAAAATATTGTAGCAGCAGGCGATACAAGAATAACAGCATTCCCGAATCCGGCTAACAGCTCAGTTAACTTTAGTGTTAAGGCAGATGAAAGATCTAATAATTCTGTTTTGCTTTTTGATATAGCAGGCAATAAAATACGCGAAGCTAAAATGAGTGAGGTATCAGGAATACTTACAATGGAAACCGGTGATCTGCCGGCAGGGGTATATTTCTACAGGTTGTTTGAAGACAGTAAGGCAATTCAGACACATCGGTTGATTATTTCGCATTAAGGGAGATTAGAGAAGTGAGATGTGAGTATTGAGTATTGAGTATTGAGACGGGGCGGTGATTTGCTCTCAGCACAAAATGGAATTTATAGATTTTTTCAAAAGCGGGGTAAAAACTCCGCTTTTTTATTGCATGATCTATCGGATTTCATTTGTTTTTGTTTGATTATTGAAAAAAATCATGTTGGTTTGCAGCCCTTAAAATCCTGCCATGAGCTCCCACGAACGCGCATTAAAAGACGAAGCCAATAATGTTACTTACCAGCGTTGCCAGTATGCATACGAGTGGTGCATTCCGATGATCACAGGCAAAAAAGTGCTTGATACAGGATGCGGCCTGGGTTACGGAGCTGCTTATATGGCCGGCCATGCCGCTGAGATCACGGGTATAGATTATGATGGTGAAACGATTGAGAACAATAAGAAAGAATATGCAGGAGTTAAGAACCTCAGCTTTGTACAGGGAAGTATTCCTCCGTTGCCGTTTCCTGACAATTCATTTGATGTGATCACCTCGTTTCAGTTCATTGAACACATTCATGCACGTAAGGAGTTCACAAAAGAGTGTTTGCGCGTAGTAAAACCTGGCGGCAAAGTATTGATCACGACTCCGAATATTAAGAGATCCCTGGCCAGAAACCCGTTTCACATTCATGAATACACTTTCGATGAAATGAATAAGGAGGTAGGCGTACTCACTAAGAATTTTGAATTGCTTGGACTGAATGCCAATGAAAGGGTTAGAAAATATTATGAAGAGAATGGCAAATTCGTCAGGATGATCCTCCGGTTCGACATTTTCGGTTTGCATAAAATACTCCCGGCTAAAATTCTCTTTATTCCCTACAACTGGATCACCAGTTTGATGCGGAATAAACTGAAGGAGAAGGTGTCCCAGACCGCTGATATCTCCACAAAGGACTTCTTCCTTCAGAAGGAAAACCTCGATGATTGCTGGGATATTTTCGTTGTAGCGGGAAAATAGCCTTTTTCAGCACTTAATACTTAATACTTTATACTTCGTACTTTCTTGCTACTTTGTACTTTCTTATTACTTTTGCCCTCCCGAAAATTGTCCTGTGGTGTAACTGGCAACACGCTTGATTTTGATTCAAGAAAGTCTAGGTTCGAGCCCTAGCAGGACAACACCAACGGGAATTAAACCTCTGCAAATGAATAGTTTGCGGAGGTTTTTTAATTGTGGGGGACGGTAGAGGGGACGATAAGATGGGGTTTTCCTCTATAATTACATATTCTCTAACTTGGAAGGGACATAGCTGTGTTAGACCCTTTCAAACGCACTTATCTTGTCCAGTTCCACCAATACAGAACCATCAGGATTTGGAGAAATGGCAGGGATAAATTTCGCTCCTACCACCATCTCATGGTATTTATAAGATGTGCGGGAATAAACCGTCTGCGAAAATGATTCATCAAATGCTTTGATATTTAAGATGATCTCCGTGTTACGTGTCTTAAAATCATTTTCTTTCAGGTCTTTCATCGGACTGTTGTCGTCAATGGGATGTACAATTGTCCAGGTCGCAGAAAGCACACTGATGCGTTGTAATTCCAGGTTGAGTGTCTCAAACTTTCGTATTTCTTTTTCGTTTTCAATAACCACCCATGAATAAATGACTTGTGCTTCCACTTCTATAAGATCATGCTTTCTTTTATTCGCCATGCGAATCATGAAACCCGTCATGCCACGGTAAGGCGCAATGAGTGCAACTTCGCTAAAGAGTAACTTTGCAACGGGACGGGAAAATCTACCGTAGAGTAAACCGGTTGCCAGTGCAAAAGCCAGTAACCCCATCATGCTTTCAAATGCTGCAATGGTACTGTTTGTAATGCCTACCGGATTTAACCTTCCATACCCTACAGTGGTCAATGACTGTGTGCTGAAGAAAAACGCTTCCATGAAACGATCGAAATTGCTCGTGGCAATCATGCCGTTGATATTGTTGATATCAACAAAGTAATAAAGCAGGGCAAAGAAAATATTTACAGAAAAAAAGGCCGTTGCAACCAGTAAATTGAACTTCCACCAGGACATGGTAATGAGTGAATGATAAAAGCTTAGTTCTTCAAGAAAGGTAAGCCCTTTCCTGGTCACATTGCTTCTGCCATTTTTGGTGATGAGCCGCTGATTTGATTCATACACCTTGGTGCCAAATCCAAACTCTTTTAAATCTTCAGGCCTGTTTTTGAATATTGCCATAAATTATTTGAATACCCCCGTCTCGCCTAAGGCGAGACAAGAAATCTTGCCACTAATTACACTAATTATCACTAATAAATTAATATTTAGAGAAAAGATTTGTGTGAATTCGTGTAATTAGTGGCTGAAAANTGGCTGAAAATTTAATTTTGAATACTTCATTCAACTAAATTTCTGTTACTCCGCCACTAATGATAAACTTCATCATGTCAGTTCCGGAGGCATCGATCATTTTTACATTTTCTCTTGGTACAATTACAAGCTGTCCGTTGAAGCCATAACTGAATGGCAAATAAACAGCCACCATTTCTTTTGTCATTCCCAGTTCAGTAACATCTTCTTTGGTGATGAAACCAATGCGGTGCAATTGCGAATCTTTCTGGACGAGCACCATCACAGGGTGATTGAAACTTTTTTTCTCACCGACGAAAGCGTTGATGAGGTCCTTCACGGAAGAATAGATCAGTTTGGTGAGGGGTGCTTTTTCGACCAGCTTTTCCAGATATGCGAAAAAAGGATTGCGGATGTAGCGCGATCCCAGGAATCCGATAAATGAAATAACGAGAAAAATGACCAGCAGTCCAAGGCCGGGGATTTCAATTTGATTGAGTCCTGGAATTTTAACAGGGACCTGAAATGGCAGCAAGCCGTCGATCCAGAGTATGGAGCGGATCAACACATAAAGGGTTACGGCTATAGGAACTACAAATAGTAATCCCTGAAGGAAATAATTAATAATGCGTCTCATGTTAATTTACTTTTACTGAGCGCAAATATGTTGAGAAATAGGAAGAAAAAGGGGAAAGTTGAAAACTAAAGGCGAGAGAAGGAAGTAGGAAGTAGAGAGTAGGAAGTAGGCAATATGCTGCAGGCATTAAACAGCGACATAGACAGTAGGCAATGAACAATAAAATTAACGTTTATGAATGAATCATATGCAGTGTGCCCATTTGGATAAGTGGAGGCAACGAAAGCTGATGAAGGATACCGATGGCAGCCTAAAGCCCAGACCCACTCCCAATATTTGTGCCTTTGGTTTTCACATTTTCAAATCTTCAAATTAAAACATCTTCAAATCTGGATTACCGGCTGTTTTGCTTTTGTTACCATTCACCAATTGGCTGACAGCTCCGTTGATAGTGCAAAGGAATAATTTACATTTATCGCGCATTAATCTCTGCAGTTGTATATGACTAAAGTATCCAGTGACTCCCAATTAAAATTTTCTCCGTACCAGGTTTTTGTAATAGTACTGTTGGCGCTTACGCAGTTCACGGTTGTTCTCGACTTCATGGTAATGTCTCCGCTCGGAGATATGTTGATGAAGTCAATGGATCTCACAACCGCTCAGTTTGGCTTTGCGGTTTCTGCTTACGCTTTCAGTGCAGGGATTTCAGGATTTTTAACAGCAGGATTTGCCGACAAGTTTGACAGGAAGAAGCTCTTGCTTTTTTTCTATGTTGGCTTTATTGCCGGCACGTTGGCTTGTGGTCTGGCAACAAGCTATCCATTGCTTATCGCTGCCCGCATCATTACCGGGATATTTGGCGGCGTAATTGGATCAATATCCATGGCCATTGCTGCAGATCTGTTTGTGCTTGAACAACGAGGAAGGGTCATGGGATTTTTGCAAATGGGTTTCGGAGCGAGTCAGGTATTAGGCATTCCAATCGGATTGTTTCTCGCCAATCAATGGGGCTGGCAGGCGCCATTCCTGATGATCGTTTCAATATCAGTTGTCATTTGGTTGATTGCACTGATAAAAATGCAACCTGTTACGAAGCATCTTACTTTGCAGACAGACAAGAGTCCTTTGCTGCACCTCTGGCATACAATCGCCAACAGGCAGTACCGCATCGGCTTCCTTGCGACTGCATTTCTTTCACTTGGCGGATTTATGATGATGCCCTGGGGAAGTGTATTTGCCATCAATAACCTTGGAGTTACCACACACCAGTTGCCGATCCTGTTCATGGTTGCAGGTATTAGCACACTTGTTATCATGCCAGTCATTGGTAAGCTCAGTGACAGGTATGATAAGTTCAGATTTTTTGCACTTGCCTCACTGTGGCTGATCGTTGTTGTTGTCATTTATACGCACCTCACAATTGTTCCATTCTGGATCGTCATGGCATTTAACGTAGCGATGATGATGGGTATAATGAGCAGGATGGTTCCGGCCATGGCGCTGGCAACGGCCTTGCCGGATATGAAGGACAGGGGAGCATTCATGAGCGTGAATTCTTCATTGCAGCAAATTGCCGGAGGATTTGCCGCCGGAATAGGAGGGATGATCGTTGTTCAGCAAAACAGGTTTAGTCCCCTTGAACATTATGATACGCTTGGTTTTGTGATTGTGGGACTTACGCTTGTGTGTATTTTCCTCATATACAGGGTAAGCCGATTGATCAAGGAGCGAAGAAATGATTCATAGCTAAATGGGAAGCTGAAAACTTAAGGCATGGGAGATAAGTAATTTTTGATTTTGAGCTCACAGGAGGCCGTTTGTTGCCGGAGTCCTGAAGAATACCCCTGAGGCAATATGACTGCTTCAGGGGTTTGTTTTATTTATAAATCAGTATTTGATGCCGCAAAAATGAAATTGGAATGGTCCGCCGATTCCAAAAATTGATAATTATTTTTGCGGGTCGATATTTGAATTTATTTTATATTTTTCTACCAAATAAAGGAGTGAGTTGTAATAGTTTTGTAGATGGGTGATATTAATTTCGGGTGATTCTTTATCCTGAATTGTTACTGTCATTTCTTCGATGGATGGTGAGA
>JAPLDB010000148.1 GCA_026391975.1 Bacteroidota bacterium
GGTTTCTTTTTACTGATGCTATTCATAGGTTGAATAACCGGATAATTGCGGGATTATAATGTTATGCAAATGAACGCATTGTTTTAGGATCGGGAAAATAAAGCTGCCAAAATATCGACAGGTTTATGCAATAATTTTAATGTTTGAAGCTAGGTGAAGTCCTTGAATCTCTATTGCTTACTGAATTTTGAAACGCTGTTTCCTACCCTGACCAGATAGATACCCTTTTGCAATCCTGAGATATTGATGCTTTTGTTTTCAATTGTTAATTCACCGGAATAAACAATATTCCCAAATGAGTTGATGATATCTATTGCCTGCCTGCTTTTACTTAAATTAGAAATGGTTATGACGTCATTGGCCGGATTGGGATAAAGCATGATCGAGGCCGGCAGTGCGAATTGTTGAAGTGTTCCAGTCGATGTCCCGCCAAAAATACGCTCGAAGTTTTCTGCATATTGATATACCGACGCACAGGTGCTTGTTGCATCCCAGTTCACTGACCAGGTCATCATCCCGCGCAAGGCAGGATAGCCACCTGTCTGTGATAATATATATGATCCTGGTTGCGGCCCATTGCCTCTCAAATAGTCAATAGCCATTCTTACCGATGTTGTATCAGTAAAGCCTCCACCTGCTGCATTCTGACATGCAGGTAATCCGATTGCTATCTTGCCTTCGGGAAGACCGTTAAACATACCTGCCGATGTATTGAATCCATGAATAACGGCCTCTGTCATGGCAACAATAAAGTCTGAAGTTCCCTGCGTGTAAATATTGCCGTCAATGCCAAACATGCTTCCGCTATTGTAAAGCTGCACGTGAAGCAGATCCAGTGAATCACGCAATGCATGAATGATTGGAAGGTAGGCACCCCAGATACCACCAAATGCCGACATCCCGCCCTGAACAAAAGCTGTTTCAGGGGCCTTTGAAAGGATCAAATGTTTCTGATGCGTCGCATAATAGTCACCCATAATTTGTTTAACTGCATCGATCAGGTTGATGATCTTGGCATCAACAGGTGAAGTAATCGTTCCTCCTGTAACAGATACTGAACTGCCTTCAAAGTCAATATCAATCCCATCGAAGCCATAGGTATTGATGATTGCATTCATGGTACTGATAAAAGTATCTCTTTCAGATATATTGTCGAGTGAAACCGGCGAAGTTGCTCCGCCCATACTGATCACAACTTTCCGGCCCTGACTTTGAATAGTCTGAATCTGGCTAATAAGCGTTGCCTGAGATACCTGATCCGGTATAAATTCCATTTGATAATCGGTTCCAAAATGTGGCACGGCAAAAGAGAGATTAATGACATTGTACCTCGAATCAACCTGGTCGAGTTGAACGAAAGGAGCATTTGCATCATTCCAGTTATGCCAGTAACCAACCAATGCCGGATCGGGAAGCTGTGCATTTGAAAACTGAATAGATAGAAGATATGCAAGTGAAAAACTGATCAATTTATTCATAACATTAATTTGAAGGTCTTTTGATTATTCAGGCAATTGAGGAGACAAACCTAATAATAAATATCTCGATACCAGACCTGGGTGTTTTTCATCGTAAAACTGAATTTCGGAGACATAGAAAAAAAAATCCCTCTAACAATTAGAAGGATTTTAATAAAAAGTAAGTTCTTCTAAGCTGCTTTCTTATTCATTCCCAGTACCGAAGCGACGACAGCACCGGTAATAGCCAATATGAATGTTGAAACAATAACATCCACACCCACACCGGTCAAATTCATGATGTTGCTCGTTCCATACATGGTACCATCAAAGCCAAGCGACATCAACAATCCGATTAAAGCACCAGCCATTGCACCGGCCTTAGCATCTTTGATATTTCCATACTTGCCGTAAATAACTGCCAGCAAAAATCCGGTAGACAGATTACCAATGAAAATCCAAAGAAAACTCATGTCAGCCTCCGATTTATATACACCAGTTGCACTTCCGGCATTGGACGCCATAAAATCCATAAGCAGCATCCCCTAAATAAGCCATCCAAGAAGAAAAAATGTAACCCCGCCGGCAAGTCCGGCAAATACAATTTTGTTGTTTCCCATTTTTTAAAAATTTAGTGTTAGATATTAATGATGGCCTTGATCAACTCTCAAGGCTTACCAAAACTAATCACGGATAGAATGAAATTGCAACTAAGAAAAGTGAGTTACCAACTTTATATTGGTGAATCAGATGGCTAAATTTTCGCGAAATAAATGCAAAAGCTAAAAAGAAGAAATAGTATTCCTGATTATTTGAATGCATTCATTGAGCTGATCTTCAGTGATTATAAGTGGTGGAGCAAATCGAATTATATCACCATGCGTAGGTTTTGCAAGCAATCCATTTTCTTTAAGCGCAAGGCACAGATCCCAGGCATCTTTTCCATTCGCCGGTTTGATAACCATGGCACAGAATAATCCCTTTCCGCGTACCAATTGAATCATTGGATGGCTTATGGCTTTTAATTCTTTGAGTAAAATTTTTCCAAGTCTCTCAGCATTTTCAGATAGCTTTTCATCCTGCAATACCTGCAAAGCGGCAATAGCAACCTTGTCAGCCAGTGGGTTCCCGCCATAGGTACTTCCATGTTGCCCCGGATGAATCGTAAGCATAATATCATCATCTGCCAGTACCGCACTGATAGGGAGCAAACCGCCGCTCAATGCTTTTCCAAGAATCAATACATCAGGATGTACGCCTTCATGGTCGCATGCCAACATCTTCCCGGTACGTCCAAGCCCGCTTTGCACCTCATCAGCAATAAAAAGTACATTGGCCTCCTTACACGCTTCATAACAAGCCGAAAGGTAACCATCATCAGGAATAACAACGCCTGCTTCTCCCTGTATCGGTTCGATCAGAAATGCCGCTACGTTCTTGTCTTTCAATGCAGCTTTCAGAGCTTCAGCATCGTTAAACGGAATTTTAATAAATCCCGGTGTAAATGGCCCAAAGTTTCCGTATGAATCCGGATCTGTTGAAGCAGAAATAATTGTGATCGTTCTCCCATGAAAGTTCCCGTCTGCTACAATGATCTTTGCCTCATTCTCTGGAACTCCTTTCCTTACATAAGCCCACCTCCGTGCCAGCTTCATAGCTGTTTCAACCCCTTCAGCTCCGCTATTCATTGGCAGCACTTTATCATAACCGAAAAAACGTGTGATGAATTCCTCGTATTCACCCAGTACATTGTTATAAAACGCCCTGGAAGTAAGTGAAAGTGTCTTCAACTGTTGGATCAAAGCACCTACGATTTTCGGATGGTTATGCCCCTGATTTAATGCTGAATAAGCTGACAGAAAATCGAAATATTTTTTTCCTTCTACATCCCAGACAAACACGCCCTCTCCCCTTTCAATCACAACCGGAATCGGATGGTAATTATGGGCACCAAACCTTTCTTCGCGTTCAATTGCCTCCTGACTTAATGTTTTTTCAATTACTGATTTCATAGGTTCTGATAGATTGGGATCATTATTATAAAATAAAACTACAGATCCGCTCTCTGCAAAGATAGCCAAACGCCTTAAGAGGAAAAAATGACGGAAAACCGGAACCTGTTATGTTACCTGCCACTGATTATTCCTCCCAGTAATCCTCCGATTCCGGAGCTCTCTTCTTTTGCGCCTCCCCAGCGCGATGCAGAAACGATTCTGTCCGCAAGACGTGAAAACGGCAAACTTTGCAGATAAATGGTGCCCGGTCCGGTAAGCTTTGCGAAAAACATTCCTTCTCCGCCAAATAAAACATTCTTAAAACCTCCAATGAACTGGATATCGTATTCTACCGTCGGCGCAAGTGCTACAAGGCATCCCGTATCAACACGCAATGTCTCACCCGGCGCAAGGTCTCTTTTGATAATGGTTCCGCCTGCATGAATAAAGGCATACCCGTCTCCACTCAATCGCTGGAGGATAATGGAGTTTCCGCGCAAAGTGATCCACTGATTCCGCGCTAAAGAGGTCCACCCATTCCGCGGCAAAGTGACCCGCCTATTCCGCGGCAAATTGACCCGTCTAAATTAAAGAAGGCTCTGCTGTTTTGCAAGCTATAAAGACC
>JAPLDB010000115.1:0-22488 GCA_026391975.1 Bacteroidota bacterium
AATATTTTGCATGAATTTTTAATAATATTTCTTGCATTTTGCATCCTTTTATGTTACATTTGCAGTACAAAGGTAAAGCGATGTCAAAAGTCACCGAACTCAAAAATCACCTGAAACGTGGTGAAGTATATAGGCGTTCTGATCTTGCTCAATGGTCTAAGGCAGTGGATCGTCATGTCGTAACGCTGGTAAAAAATGGAACCTTACAAAAGCTTTCGACGGGCCTTTACTATTATCCAAATACAAGCCTATTTGGAAATACTCCGCCAGACGAAGCAAAGCTTGTCCGTAATTTTTTAAAAGACGATTATTTCCTTGTTACATCTCCAAATGATTATAACAGCCTTGGAGTAGGCACGACACAACTATACAACAAACAAGTAGTTTACAATCACAAAAGACATGGTGATTTCAAGTTGGGTGGAAAGACCTTCACATTTCTGGCGAAACATCGTTTTCCGAAAAAAGCCACACCGGAGTTTTTGCTTGTTGATCTTGTCAATAATTTAGGTAAAATAGCTGAAGACGCTGAACTTGTTTTGAAAAATGTTTTGGCCAAAGTAAAAACAATGGATCACAAAAAATTGAAACGGACACTTAAAGAATTTGGGAGTGCGCACACCAAATCTCTTTTGACTCCACACCTTCAAGATTAAGAAATACAGTATGCCCGCTGATTACCTGCACAACCACAAAGAGTTCCCTCAGCTCTTAAACATCATTGCCGGTGAAATGGGAATCATTCCTCAGCTTATTGAGAAAGATTACTGGATAATGCATGTCTTGCATGGCCTAACTCAACAAGGTTTTGAGTTCGAGCTGAAGGGCGGAACATCATTATCCAAGGGGTATAAAATCATTGATCGTTTTTCGGAAGACATTGACATCCATATCAAGCCTGCACCGGAACTAAAAGTTGAGACTAATCCCAGGAAAGAAAAGCCAAACCAAGTGAAGTCGCGTAAATATTACTATGAATGGCTCTCGAAGAACATTAAAATAGATGGAATTATTTCAGTCGAAAGAGATACCGCTTTTGACAATGAAAAAACATACAATAGTGGCGGCATTCGATTAATTTATCGAAGTGTAACAGCAAGTGCTGCGGGATTAAAAGAAGGAATTCTGTTAGAAGTTGGCTTCGATACCATTACCCCAAGCACACCACTTACCATTAGCTCCTGGGCATTTTATAAAGCGCAAGCTACCAAAGGCATTGAAATAAAAGATAACCGGGCAATCAATGTACCATGTTATCATCCTGGCTATACATTCGTTGAGAAGCTGCAAACAATTGCAACCAAGTTTCGTAAGGAACAAGAGACAGGGAATGAGCGCTCTAATCTAATGCGCCAATATTATGATGTGTATTGCCTTCTCGGAAACGAAGATGTTATAAATTTCATCGGTACAGAAGCATATCTCAATCATAAAAAAGCACGATTTCCTAAAACCGATTTAGAAATCCCGGTTTCAGAAAATGAAGCTTACCTCCTATCCGATACCGGTCTTCGAGCACGATTAGCAAAACGTTATAAAGGCACCGCTTCATTATACTACAAAGGGCAGCCGGAATTTGAATCCCTTTTAAATAGGATTCATAGGTTTCTATATCGCTTGTAATGTTAACTCCGATGGTAGCATGTTGCTACGCCTTATTCCATTTCTTTTCATCCATTCAAAGCTTCTTAAAAAAATTCTAATTCAAATGTTTGAGAAAACAAAAAACTGATTCATCTTACAGCGTGATCCGGGCATATAAAATCCATAAGCAGGAATCTTCTGAAGAATCTTTGTATAGCAGTGCTGTCAATTATTCCGGAAAAAAAGGATTGGTTGAGGTTGTTATCATAAATCCACATTTGGCATTCAGGTAACGGATGTAGCAACATGCTTCGCCCAGCGACTAACGAAATATTATGCCCGGCGAGGGTCTCTCCCTGCGCCGGCTTCGTTCGAGGATATGACTGCAAAAAAATAGCAATCAATCGATTTGGAAAAAAGAATATAAACAGCAGCAATGGGTTGTGAATGAAAAAAGAGGACTCATGTCCTCTCTTAGTACCCGGGAGCGGTCCCGATAATTATCGGGACGAACCGCCACGGCATCGCTGCCACAGGATTTTATCCCGATAGCCCCGCCTGAATGACGCCCGTCAGACCGATTCATCCGGGCGGGCAGTCGGGCAGGTATCGGGACCGCGTGTCTACCCTCGATATTTCTCTTCTAACTTTTCGATAATTTCTGGATACTTCTTTAGGTTTTCAAGATACTTACGGCTCTTCATTTTCTTGATATGATTCTCTATCCTTCGCGCCTGACCGTAATTCAGTCCCTCTGCCAAAAAGTATAGCTGCCAATCATGCGCCCTGCCGGTAAAGCCCTCCAAATCATTATTCAGGTGTTGATGAATTCGAAACTCAATTTCTTTACAACTCCCTGTATAGTGCTTATCCAGAGATTCTGAATATAAAATGTAAACTGAAGCCATAAATAAAAAGGATGCACTTTGAATGCACCCTTCTATTAGTACCCGGGACGGGAATTGAACCCGTACAGCCTCGCGGCTACAGGATTTTATCCCGTCCCGAAGTGTCGGGAGCTATCGGGACCGCGCGTCTACCTGCATTATTGATATTTGACCTTTAACTTTTCAAATATTTCAGGATATTGTATCAGACTTTCAAAATATTTTTTGCTTTTCATTTTTTTGATGTGTCTTTCAATTTTTCTGACTTGACCATATTCTAAACCTTCAGCAACGAAATATAGCTCCCAATCGCTGGCCCTTTTAGTAAAACTTTGTTCTAATGTTTTGTTCAAATGCTGAGAAATCCTGCTGAATACATCATTACAGTTTCCTACGTAAAAACTATCAATCGATTTAGAATAAAGGATATAAACTGCAGCCATGGTTGTGAATGAAAAAAGAGGACCACTTGTCCTCTTTTTGTACCCGGGAGCGGAATCGAACCGCCACGGCATCGCTGCCACAGGATTTTAAGTCCTGCGTGTCTACCAGTTCCACCACCCAGGCAGATACTTTTAATGTGCCAATCTATTCAATTCAAATTCTCCAGTCGCTTGTACCTTCCCGATTGCCAGGGAGTACAACCTTCGCATCGCTGCCACAGGATTTTATCCCTTCCCGAAGTGTCGGGAGCTATCGGGACCGCGTGTCTACCATCCCGATAGCTATCGGGACCACCACCCAGGCGTGTTCAGAAACAACCAGCGGCAGTATACAGTTGCAGGAAAGACTGCTTACTGCTAACTGCCGCTAATTACTTTCTTGAGCGGATGACCGGGCTTCCCGAAATCCCCCCGCAATGCCTTCGCACTCGGGATAAACTTCTCGCCCTTCAACATCCTACTCCTTTCTTGAGCGGATGACCGGGCTCGAACCGGCCACCTCGACCTTGGCAAGGTCGCGCTCTACCAAATGAGCTACATCCGCTTTTATTCACCGTAGTGCAAAGCACGAAGGTGATTTTTATTCACCGAAGTGTAAAACACGTAGGTGAATTTTTTTGGGACGGCAAATATACAGGAATCATTGAATTTCAAAAATAATAATCTTACCAATTCTTACTGAAAAACCATCTCCATGATCTTATTTGTGGCACCTGAATTAGACAGCACATAATCTGCGGCCGCTTTCCCCAACCGGCGATTCTCATTACTGTCCTGAAGAACTTTATCCAACTGAGAACTAAGTTCTTCTGAGGCTGCAATTGAAAAAGCGCCGCCACATTTTATAAGCTCTTTTGCCTCAATGAACTTGCTGTAATTGGGTCCGAAGAAGACCGGAATACTATAAACGGCTGCCTCCAGCGTATTGTGAATTCCTTTTCCAAACCCACCACCTACATAAGCGACTGATCCATACCGGTATAGTGAGGATAACATTCCGATATTATCGATTATCAAGATGTCATAAGAGCTCAAACCGGAAGCTTCAGCCATTGAAAATTGCTGTATCCGGAAGCCTGAAAAAATATTTTTAATTTCAGTTATCCTTGAATCGCTGATCTCATGGGGCGCAATGATCAGTTTAATTTTGGTCTTTAGTGACCTTAATGCATCGGACAGTATTTTTTCGTCCTCACTCCAGGTACTTCCGGCGACAAGTACTTTTTGGCCTTCACTAAACTGGCGTGCCAAAGGAATTTCCTTTGACTCCTTTGCCAATTCAACCACACGGTCGAAACGCGTATCGCCGGCAACGGCGGCGTTTGTAAATCCAGTCTCCTTTAATAATTGTGCAGACCTGCTATCCTGAACAAAAAAATAAGTAACGCATTTGAGCATGCTTCTGAAAAACCCTCCATACCATTTAAAGAACCGGTCATTGGGTCTGAAGATGGCGGAGATCACGTAAAGCGGAATCATTCTTTTCTTCAGTTGATTAAAATAATGAAACCAGTATTCATACTTCGTAAAGAAAACTTTTTCGGGATTGATGAGGGAAATAAAATCTTTGGCATTTGATCTTGTATCAGCAGGCATGTAGAAGACATAATCTGCGCCCGGATAATTTTTCCTGATCTCATAACCCGATGGAGAAAAAAAAGTGAGGACAATTTTTAACTCAGGGTTCCGTGATCTCAATTTCTCCATCACAGGCCGGCCCTGTTCGAATTCCCCGAGCGAAGAGCAATGAAACCAAACGCGCTTTTCATTTTTGTTTAAGGCCTCCTTCATTTTCTTTCGCCAGTTTTTTCTTCCTTCAATCCACAACTTTGCTTTTTGGTTACCTGAAATCGCAGACAACCTGATTGCAAAAACATACAGTTGTATGGCGAGGTCGTAAATGAAAGTCATTGCCGGAAATCAGTTGTAATAAAAGGAATTGACAGCATGCCTGTAAAGTGGAAAAAACCAACCAACCCTGATGCCATACAGCAGGTCAACCCGCTTCTTTGTATCAGCCGCCCGCTGATCAAAATTATAACTACGCCTGTTTTGCGTGAACGCCTGTGTACATTCTATGCCGATCATAAAATTGAGGAGCCGCTTATTCCCGCAATACAGGTAACTGATGTTCTCCGTTAGCGCCAGACCATTGCTCATCCTGTCGTATCCCTTCTTATATTCTTTTGAAAGTTCAGGAACGTCATCCTTGTCTACATCAATTTTGATTTTATGCTGCAAAAGTCCCGCTCCTGCAGTAACCAGCAATCCTGAGTTTTTATTTGGTCCGAAAAGGTTAAACAACTTGCCTGCCTTCAGTGTAAACTGAAACCCGCGTTCATAGAGGTAAACCTTTGCATACTCTCCACTCTCACCGATGATGAATCCCTGATTTGTTGCAATACTGTCGAGAATGCCATCCTCCTTCACTTTGTCGGCGAACAAAAAATTTCCATCAAGTCCGATCAGCCAGTTATTGGCAAATTTATAATTCAGAAATCCGCCTGCATTGAAGTTGTCTCCAAAACGATCTGCCATATCTCCTCCCGGCTTTTGGTATTGAAAAGACGCCCCCAGCATTGTAAACGCAATGGCGGAATCCTTTACACTCTTCTGAGAATATGAGGGATGAACAAAACACAAAAAAAGGAAAATTGAGAGTCTGAGTTTCATTGTTGCAAAGATAGGGAATAGTCGTAATGCAGCCGTCACCAGAGAAGCGAACAGCCGTCATTGAAGAACAGCCGTCAATAGGTCATTGGGTCATTGGTCATTAGGAACAGCCGGCATGTGGCCAATAGGTCATCGATTCCACATTCATAGGCTACTTAGTTACTTCATCACTTAGTCACTACTCAACTTCATCACCTAGTAACTTCATCACCTTTTCAACTTCTTATTCTTCTTATGCCGTACGGAATCTCGTTTGGACTTTTTCTTCAAATTTTTCTCCAGCGCTTTTGTCAGATCAACTCCTGTCTGATTTGCAATGCAGATGAGCACAAACAATACATCAGCCAGTTCGTCATCAAGTTTTTTTCCGCGGTCAGATTTTTTAAACGACTGATCGCCGTATGTACGCGACATGAGGCGGGCAACTTCTCCAACTTCTTCTGTAAGGATAGCCATGTTCGTGAGCTCACTGAAATAGCGAACACCATGTTTTTTTATCCAGGCATCAACTTCCTGTTGTGCATTTTTCAGTGTCATCATTCTTTGTTTTTTGAATCAATGATAATCGTTACCGGCCCGTCATTCACAAGCGAAACTTTCATGTCAGCTCCGAACTCCCCTGTATGAATTTCGCGGCCCGTTTCTTTTCCCAACTGCAAAATAAACTTTTCATACAATGGAATTGCAACTTCAGGTTTCGCAGCCTTCATATAACTCGGGCGGTTTCCTTTTTTTGTACTTGCATGCAAGGTAAACTGACTGATCAACAGAACCTCTCCGCCTGATTCCAGCAACGACAAGTTCATTACACCCTCGAGGTCACCAAAGATCCTCAGCCGGGCAATTTTTCCGCAGAGCCATTCAATGTCTTCGGCATTGTCAGCTTCTTCTATGCCAAGTAATACCAATAATCCATTTCCAATTTCCGACTTTATTTTACCGGAGATTTTTACTGATGCTTCTGTTACTCGTTGAATTACGACACGCATAGATTTGTTTAATAGTTCAAAAGTTCAAGGGTTAATTTTGTAAATTCGGTCAGGATTTCATCTTCAAATTTTCAAATTACTTAATCTTCAAATTACTTAAACACATCCTGATTCATCATAATACTCACATAACTCTCATATCTTGACAAAGCAATTTCATTATTCCTAACCGCATCCAATACTGCACACTGGGTTTCATTGAAATGGAGGCAATTGTTGAACTTGCAACCTCTGGCCACCTTAAAGATTTCCGGGAAGAAATGCGACACTTCGTATTTGTCAAAGTCAATGGTACCAAATTCACGGATGCCCGGTGTATCAATGACAAAGCCGCTAAAGGGAAGCTGATGCATCTCCGCAAATGTGGTGGTATGTATTCCCTTTTGATAAGAAGAGATCTCAGCCGTCCTTAATTCTGCTCCGGGAATCAAGGTATTGATCAGTGTAGATTTTCCAACGCCCGAATGTCCGCTGAAAAGATTAACCTTATCTTTTAAAGCGCCCTTTAATTCTTCAAGTGAATCTGCATTAACTGAAGAAACTATAAAAACAGCATAGCCGATTGTATTGTAAAGCGATTTTAACTCCTGCACATAACCGTTGACTGTTTCATCGTAAAGATCACTCTTATTGAATACGATCCCAGCCGGAATATTGTATGCCTCAGCAGTAGAAAGAAAGCGGTCAATAAATCCGAGGGAAGTACGTGGAGAAATTGGAGTTGCAACGACCAATGCAAGATCAAGGTTGGCGGCAATAACCTGAAATTGTTTTGAAAGGTTTACTGATTTCCTGATGATGTAGTTCTTCCTGTCATGCAACTGCGTGATCATTCCCATGCCGTCTGCTTCTTCAACTTCTACCCTATCCCCTACTGTAACAGGATTTGTTGCTTCAAAACCTTTCAGCCTTAGATTTCCGCGGATCCGGGAAAGCAAAACCTTTCCATCATCCATACGGACGAGATATTGGCTTCCGGTTGACTTAATAACAAGGCCTTTCATGAGTGGCGAAAGTAGTTGGAAAATGGGAAATAGGAATGCTTAATAATTTACTCACGGTCTAATATGAGAAAATACTTTAGTTTTGAGGCGTGCAGGGAAGGCGGAAGGCGGAAGGCAGGATTCAAAAGTCAAAAGTCAAAAGTTAAAAGTTAGAAGTTAGAAGTTGAAAGCAAGAGCAGCAAGAATATACTACTTCGGATATTACTTAAGCAACATTTTGTATACTTGTCAATCTGTCAATTTCGATTTTTTTATGTCGCATAACCTACGTAGTACGCAGTATGTCAATTAAGGTAACGAACATCACCAAAATATACGGAGAACAAAAGGCGCTTGATGATGTAAGCTTTGAAGTTCGCGGCGGACAAGTGGTTGGATTTCTGGGACCCAATGGTGCAGGAAAATCGACGATGATGAAAATCATTGCATGTTTTATTCCGCAGACATCAGGAAGTGTTTCTGTTTGCGGATTTGATGTTACAGAACAATCAATAGAAGTCAGGAAAAAAGTCGGCTACCTTCCCGAACACAATCCGCTTTATCCCGAGATGTATGTGAAAGAATATCTCGACTTCGTTGCCGGCGTTTATAAAATGGATGGCAACAGGAAGAAACGGATTGAGGAGATGATTGAAATGACAGGGCTGCAGGTGGAGCAAAAGAAAAAAATAGGAGCGCTCAGCAAAGGTTACCGTCAGCGGGTAGGACTTGCACAGGCCATGATACACAATCCGGAAGTTTTGATCCTGGATGAGCCCACTTCAGGACTTGATCCTAACCAGCTGGTTGATATCCGCGAACTCATCAAAAATATCGGAAAAGAAAAAACGGTGATGCTTTCCACACACATCATGCAGGAGGTGGAAGCGATTTGTGACCAGGTGATCATTGTAAACAAGGGAAAAATTGTTGCCAATGAAACCACAGAGATTATTCAGCAAAGATCAGGTACCGACAACATTGTTATCGCCGAATTCGATAAGGATGTTGAGCGGATTATGTTGTCATCAATCCCCGGCGTTAAAAGAGTAATGCTTGTAAAAGGGAATACATGGAAAATCTATTCATCTTCAACGGAAGATTTACGGCCAGCAATATTTAATTTCGCAGTAGAAAACCAGCTGATGGTGTTGTCGCTTCAGAAAGAAGAACAAAGCCTGGAGGAGGTTTTTCATCAGTTGACGAAGACGGATGTTGAGAAGTGAGATATGAGATGTGAGATGTGAGATATGAGATTTGAGATATGAGATTTGAGATTTTGGACATGGTAAATAAAAATAAGAAATTGGAAATTGGAAATTGGAATCAGCGAAACTGGTTTCAATTCATTTTTAATTTACGTTATTCCATTTCAATAATTGCTTTACTAATTCTCACCACTTCATTTTCATACTCCCAGGGCGTAGCAGCTTACACAGACTACCGTGGCGCTTTTCAGATCTTTGACAGGGGAATATATCAGCAACTGGAATACAATCCGGTAAAATCATTCCAGGCCGGAGGGAATGCATTGGCGTATGTTGACAATACAGGTGAGTTCCAGATCTATTATAACGGAAGAAAGTACCACCAGCTATATGCTTCAGATCAATTCAGCTACTATGCATCCAATCATTTGATCGCATATAAAGTAGGCACCGTTTTGTACGTTTTCGAAAAAGGAAGGGCTGAGAAAGTTTCCTATTTCTGCAGCCAGTTTTATGTAGGCGACAGTCTGGTAGCTTATTACGACGACAGCAACTATAACCTCGGCGTGTTTTACAATGGCAGCAACACACCCATTGAAAGTTCATTACTCGCTTCACCTCAAACAGTAAGGGCAGGAAGCAATACGCTTGCTTATGTGAATCAGTCGGGCTACTTCAAGGTTTTTTATCACGGAGAAATAACTGATGTAGATGTTTCAACCCCCGTTTCATTTGAAGCAGGCCGTGATGTTGTGGCATATGTAGATGGTTACCAGAAGTATTTCCATCTCTTTTACAAAGGACAAACGGCGCAGGTTGATGTAAACGCTCCGGAATCGTATAAGGTTGGTTTCGGCAATATGGCCTACGTGGATTACGATGGCAACTTCCGCATCTTCAGCAACGGCGCTACCCGCAGGTTGCTCAGTCAGAAGCCCGACTTCTACGACGTTAAAGGAAACATGATCGTTTATGGGTACAACAGCGAGTTTCGTGCATTTACAGACGGCGAGTCAAAGCTCATCGACGACATCATGCCGAAAGAATACAAACTCAGTACAGATGGCGTAGCATATATCGACGTTGATGGCGTGCTCAAATTTTACAACCATGGAAAATTGTATGTCGTTTCTCATGAAACCGTGAGTAAGTATTACGTAAACAATGAAGTTGTATGGTACATGGTGGGTACCAATACCTGGAAGGTTTTTTATAATGGGGTGAATTATTGATTCACCACAATGTGGGTTAAATATTCATGATAGAATACATCCCCTACATCATCATTGTCTTTTTTACAGGATATATCTGTTACGGTTTATTTCTGCTTGCCCAAAACGCACTCTTAAAACTAAAAGACAACATTGCTTTGGCTTTCGCAGGCAAAGTGATAACCCGCAATGACGACCTGGAAAAATACCTGTTGAATCGTTTTCCTTATTATGACAGGTTGCCCGATCCGCTAAAAATTAAGTTTCTGCTGCGCGTTAAAAATTTTATCCGCAATAAACAATTTGAAGGCAGGGAAGGTTTAGAAGTGACTGATGAAATAAAATCATGGGTTGCTGCCTCCGCTATACAACTCACTTTTGGTCTCAGTAAATATTCGCTCGATCATTTTTCGAAAATAATTGTCTATCCGGCAGCATTCTACAACCGCCAAAATGACGCCATGCACATGGGTGAAACAAATACGCATGGCATCATCGTGCTTTCATGGAAAGACTTGCAGGAAGGATTCAGAGAGCCAACAGATAATTTCAATGTTGGTTTGCATGAAATGGCGCATGCACTGGAATTGCAATTGCTCCTGAAGGAAGATGACGATACTTTCTTTGGAAACTATTACCCTAAGTTTAGCCTCATTGCAGAAGAAGAATTTGAGAACATCGAAAATGAACGAAGCTCATTTCTGCGCAATTATGCCGGAGCAAACAGACATGAGTTTTTTGCAGTTTGCATTGAATATTTTTTTGAATCAGGAGCAGAGTTTCGTCAGCGGTTGCCGGAAATCTATTATCATCTTTGTATTCTGCTGAATCAGGATCCTCTTCATGAAGATGGCCATTTAGAAGAACCACTTAGGAAAACACAAGAGGAACTTGCTTCTGAAATCACATCACTGGTTCCGTTATTCATTCCTCAAAATTCCATGGTGCGCCTCTCTGTGCATACCATATACTTCGTATTTATTTTCTCAATGCTGGTTGTCCAGGGTTTCAAAGGCACTACTGAGTTGCTTTATTTTTCAATTCTTATCGCCGGAGTTGCTCTGCTTTTAATTTATTTCAGAATGAATAAAATCATTCTCTATGAGAAGTACCTTGTGATAAAAAATCCATCAGGCAAATTCACTACAATTTATGAGTTGAATGATATTGTAGCTGTGAATCTAACCAGCGATCGCTCAGGAGATTCGCTGGAGGTAGTAGGGGCGCGGCATGGCACCATCATCAGGCGGAGGCATTCTTATCTGGCCAAAGGCAGTGACATGAACACGTTGCTTCAAAAGCTGAGAGAGAAAAAGATTGTAGTAAGGTGACAGCTGAACCATTGTTTTTTAAGAATCTTTCGAATCACAGACAAAGCAGAGCCTGAAGGTGTTTTTAATGAAAAATGTACAAATATTTCCCCTCTTTTCCCGTTTAATCTTCCCTCCCTCTAACCCTCATTTTCTGAAATCTAATTCTACCTTTGCCGGAATGAAAAAAGCCCTTTCTATCATTTTCCTTTTTTGCACCATACAGTTGTTTGCACAAACCCAGCGTGACAAAAACCTGGTGCAGTTCAGCGGCGTTGTTGTGACCGGAGATTCGCTTGCTCCTATTCCGTTTACAAGTATCATGGTGCGCAACAGTTACCATGGGACAGTAAGCGACGTTTATGGTTTCTTTTCATTCGTAGCAAGAATGAATGATACCATTGAATTCAGCGCCATCGGTTTCAGGCGTGCTGTGTTTATTGTACCCGATACGATTACCGATTACAGGTGTTCGTTGATCCAGATCTTAAAAACCGATACCATCCGCCTGCCTGAGGTAACCGTATTCCCATGGCCCACAAAAGAACAATTCAAAGAAGCATTCATCAACCTTCACGTTCCGAATGATGACCTGACACGGGCGCAACGCAACCTGAATAAAAATGAGCTGAATTATCTGGCAGCCACCATGGTAATGGACGGAAGCATGAATTTCAGGAGTGCTATGGCCGTTCAGCAAAGCAGGTTGTATTACGCCGGACAGGTGCCAACTTCAAATTGGCTGAATCCGATTGCCTGGGCCCGATTTGTTGAGGCATGGCAGAATGGCGACTTCAAAAAGAAAAATACTGAGAAACCAACGAGGGAGAAGTAGGTGCCTATTTTGAAGATAATTCTATTTTAAGGAAATCCGATAAAATTTTAAACTGAAAGAATATTCATCTGTATGCTCATCCCACCACACACCCTAACCCAAAAGGGAATCCACGCGCGGAGTCTCTCTTCATGGACCAGGGTGCTGCAAAGGAGGTTTCCGTTTAAGACTTTTTTATTAATTTATCTTTTTACCCTTTTAGCCTCGAATATCGTCGCTCAAACGGGAACAATTTTCGGCTCGGTAAAAGACTCACTCAACAAACCATTGTTTGGCGTTGGCGTTTCTGTTTTTGGGAAACCTTATGGGACCACAACAGCTGAAGATGGAAAATACTCGCTGACAGTTCCGGCAGATCAATCCCTGAAGATCATTTTTTCTTTTACAGGACTTAGCCGTGATTCTTCATTCATCACAGTGAAGGAGAACGAAAAACTGGAGATCAATAAAAAACTATCAGGGAAAATCAAGGAACTTGGAGAAGTGATCATTGAAGATCAGTCACTCAAAGGAACAAACATTACGCGCATCAATCCTAAAATAGTCTCTGTACTTCCTACAGTAAACCAGAGCGTTGAAGACATCCTTAAAACACTGCCGGGTGTGAGCAGTGCGAATGAATTGAGTTCAACGTACAGTGTGCGCGGCGGAAATTATGACGAGAACCTTGTCTATGTAAATGATGTGGAGATCTATCGTCCCCTTCTGGTGCGCAGCGGCCAGCAGGAAGGTTTGAGTTTCATCAATCCTGACATGGTAGAGACGATCAACTTTTCTGCAGGAGGATTTGATGCTGTTTACGGAGACAAACTATCCTCTGTACTCGATATCAAATACAGGAAGCCAAAAAAGTTCGGCTATTCATTGAACGGAAGTTTGCTGGGCGCTGCCCTTGAACTGGAAGGCATCAGTAAGGACAAGCGCTGGACAGCCATTGGAGGTGTACGCTATAAATCCAATGCATACCTCCTCAATACTTTTGAAACCAAGGGAGAATACAAGCCAAATTTTATTGATGCGCAGTTGCTCACAACATTTGATGCATCGAAAAAAATTTCCATTGAAGTGCTTGGTAACTACGCACGCAATATTTACAACCTTGTTCCTCAAAGCCGCGAAACAAATTTCGGTACGATCACAGATGCAAAACGTTTTACTGTCTATTTTGATGGACGGGAAGAAGACCGTTATGAAACATATACCGGAGCTATTACCGGTATTTACAAACCATCAGAAAAATTAAAACTGAAACTGATCGCTTCCGGATATCATGCCGACGAACAGGAAAACTTTGACATCCTTGGACAATATTTTCTCGATCAGCTGGAAGCGGATCTTGGTAAGGAAGAATTCGGAAATGTGTTGTTCAACCTGGGCGTCGGGTCGTTTCTGAATCATGCACGCAACAGACTAAAGGCAACTGTTTACAACGGCGAGCACAAGGGCGAATGGGTTGGAAATAAAATTCTTGTACAGTGGGGTGTAAAAGCACAGCACGAAGAGATAGAAGACAAACTGAATGAATGGTACTACCTTGACTCTGCAGGGTTTTCCATTCCATCTTATCGCGATCCTGCAAACCCGCAGATCCTGCTGAACGATGTAGTAAATACAAAGAATAACCTCAGCAGCAACCGCCTCATGGGTTATATTCAGAATACATGGCAGATGGCTGATACAGGAAAACTGGTGCTCACAACAGGTGTGCGCGCCAATTACTGGGACCTGAATGACCAGCTTGTTATCAGTCCGCGACTTTCAATTGCATATAAGGCCAAAAACTGGAAACAATTCAGCATGAAATTTTCTGCCGGCTATTATTACCAGCCACCTTTTTACCGCGAGCTGCGCGACATGCAAGGCAATGTTCATACGAATCTGAAAGCACAGAAATCCATTCACTTCTTACTTGGTACAGATTACTATTTTCTTGCGCTGGGAAGGGAATTCAAACTAACGTCAGAAATATTCTACAAATTGCTGGATGAGCTCATCCCTTATAAAATTGACAACCTGCGCATCCGTTATCTTTCAAAAAATAATTCCAAAGGCTATGCCCGTGGAATTGATTTCCGTTTGTTCGGAGATTTTGTTCCGGGAGTGGAATCATGGGCTTCACTTTCATTGCTACAGACAAAAGAAGACTTGAGTGATGACTTTTATTACAAACGATACAATGCAGAAGGAGATGAGATCATTTCCGGCTATACATATGACCAGGTTGCTACTGACAGCGTTCGCATTGAACCGGGGGAGATCCCTCGGCCTACAGACCAACTGATCAACTTCGGATTGTTCTTTCAGGATTATTTTCCGAAGTGGCCTACCTATAAGATGCAACTCAGTCTGTTATTTGGATCACGGCTTCCGTTCGGTCCTCCGGGTCCAGACCGCTATAAAGATGTATTGCGTTCTCCATCTTACAGAAGGGTTGACATTGGATTCTCCAAGCAAATTATCGGGGAAGATGTAAAGAGACCGCCAAAGATTAAACTGCTGAGAAAATTTGAAGCGATCTGGATCACTTTAGAGGTGTTTAATCTTTTGCAGGTAAACAATGTCTCATCCTATCTTTGGATCACGGATGTGTCGAACGACAGGCGCTACGCTGTTCCGAATTACCTTACAGGAAGGCAGTTGAATGTTCGTCTTAATTTCAAATTCTGAAAAATGAAAAAAATAATTCTGTTCTCATTATTTATATTCCTTGGCCATTTTTCTTTTTCCCAATCCATGACCTTTTGCGAAAAAGTTACACAGGATGGCAAACCTGAAAACCCAAGTCATATTTTCAGGATCGTAAAAAGTGGCGGCTCTTTTCAGCTACTTGCTATTCTTGACAAATCAGTGAATACAAAGCTTGTCAAAATTGATATTTTTAAAGTCGACGAGAACGGAAAAGAAACCTGGGATGCATCTGTTGACGTGGATGTTGAGAATGACTGGGTCTGGTTTTCCAAGCAACTCATTTTTTACAAAGGCGGTGATTATACCGTTTATGCATATACGGCGGAAGACAAGCTGCTTTGCACGGGCATGGTGAAGGTAATCGTAGAGTACTAAGTACGAATAAATACGAATGTACTAAGTACGAATTCAAACGAATTTACCAATTACGAATAGATACGAATGTACTAAGTACGAATTCATACGAATTTACCAATTACCAATTGGCCTTTAGTAGATTCGTATCTATTAGTATTTAGTAACTAGTATTTAGTACAAAAAAAACGCTGCAATCAAGGCAATTGACCACAGCGTTTAATTACTATTCACCTAAAACAAACTCTAATTCCTTTCAGGAAGCAGGTAAAAAGGTAACAGCTGAAAATACAAACGCAAAAGAACGTTAAGTATATGTCTGCTGTTACCTGAAAAATTCCTGAGCTAATGTTACCGAAGTTTTGCTTCGGACGAGGGATAGAAGGGATTCACGAACCCGGGAAATTTTGCCTGCTTTTAATAACTTAAATCCAATTGAAATGAAACAATGAACTTGACGGGATAAAAGCATGTTCGCATGTAATACCCAGACCGGAATTTTTGTAAAGCGGGTAAAAGGTTAGGTGAATGTCCTGTTTTTTAAGGCGAAGGAAAAGCGCCCGTCAAATAATTCATGTTGTCAAACTACGAACACGACAAACACCAGCATCAATAAGGTACTCAGAGACAATATGAAGGTAATATTTTTATTGTCCTGAGGCGGTTGCAGACTTCACAAATTTGTTCCGAAAGACCTGACCACTGCTTTTTGCTTCAATCCAGTATATCCCCGGAGAAAGCGAACTGCAATCAAGCGTATTCAGGTTCAATCCATTTATGTGAAATACATTTTCTCCGAGCAAATCATAGACAGTGATTTCTGTCAATTGTTGCTTGCAGATCAAAGACAACTGATGATTTACAGGATTGGGATAAAGATCGATCTTCATGCTGACGGAACCGGATTCAGCAACTGATAGATCTACATCAAAGATGGCGGCTTCCACTTCACAACCATTTGCATCGGTAGCAACGACGTTAAAATCACCGCTCACGTCGGCGACATAAAAATAATCTGTTGCTCCGGGAATAAGAATCCCGTTATGATACCATTGGTAACTAACTGCTCCGGTATTTGCAAACAAAGTATCACCATTTTGCGAAATTCCCTGGGGTGCAGGATATGGATATACTGTAACATAATTGTTCAGTGTTAAAGTATCGCTTGTTGTTACTCCTGTTGCGATGAGTGTAACAGGGTACGTGCCGGGGGAATTATAGCAAATGTTTGTCGGGTTAACATCGGTACTCACACTTGGATTGGCGCCGGGAAAAGACCATAGGAAGTTCAGCGAACTGGTTGAAAGGTTTGTGAAGGAAGTACACGTTCCCGGACAGATATGATTAGGTCCTGTGAAAAGGGCCACAGGTGTGGAATTCGGACATGGCGGGATTGAAGGATTTAATTCTGCAAGAGTATACAACCTCACGTCATCAAGCACCAACTCTGTGCAATTGCTGCAAATGTGTCCCCAGTTGGTAAATTTAATTGTATGCGAAGTTGATGTGGCTCTGAATAACACCAGATATCTGATACCGATTCCGGTACCCACAGGGGTATCTCTAACTCTCAACATGGTATCTCCAAAACCAACATCAACCGCAAATAATCCCAGATCTGTCATGTATTGTTCTCCGCCGGCCCAGAATTCAAGCACATAGGTCGTTAAAGGAATCAGGCCATTCACGGTCTGTTCAATGCTCACGCCTACTGAGCCTCCGAATGCCGGATCAGGATTGTTTGGAAAACCAACAGGAGGCCCGGAAACAGTACAGCCATCTGTAATAAGACAGGAAGTATCTCCGGAAGTGTTAGAGCATGGATTGCAATAATAATTTCCCATGTACACAGCATTCATTCCCTCTTCTATCATTGACTTATTCGTGACCAGATCGTAGATACATGAATAGGTGCTTGTGCCGCCGCCTGAACAGGTCCAGTTTGTGAGGTCGCATGAATACCCGGTGGAGTTGGGACAAAATGATGTTGCAGAACCAATCACACCCGTGGAAGCAATACAATTGGTATTTTCAAAGCCTCCGTTCATGATCAGGTTGTTTACACCGGTACTGATTGAATCATTCTGATCAAAACACATGATGCAGATCACCTGAGCATGTCCTCTCAGTATTGCAAATTGAAAAATACAAATCGAAAGCAGGAAGCGAAACAGTTTTTTCATGGTAGTTTTTTTAGATGTTCAAACTTACCCATTTTTTTGAATATAGCCTGATCATTAAAGCATGGAAACTGAAAATAAGGAACAGCTCAAATTGGTTTTGCTCATGCACTTTTTGTGATTGATTTTCGAATTGACTTGCTTGGAAACATTTAAGGGAATTTTTAAAACAGCCTTAAACGCAAAGGGCGCGGAGGAAATGCACGCCAAGTGCGCGAAGAAATAGCTAATACCGATTCGGGTTATCAATTTTATTTCCCTGCGGGGCAATGGCGCAAAGTCGTGAGAAATGCTTTAAATGAATGACCTCGCCTAAGGCAAGACTAAGTATATTGCCATTATCCTGATAGCTATCGGGAGGCAACAGGAATTCTTTAGATTAAACGCAAAGAACGCAGAGGAAATACACGCCAAGTACGCAAAGAGAATGCTCTATGAGTGCGAGAAGAAAGACCCAATACCGATTCAGGTTATCAATTTTATTTCCCTGCGGGATAAAGGTGCAAAGTGGTTTTAAATGATTTGAATGAATAACCTCGTCTAGCCTAAGGTGAGGCGAGATATCTTGCCTCTAACGCGATAGTTCTCGGGAGGCAGCAGGAATTCTTTCGATAAAACGCCAAGTACGCAAAGAGAATGCTCGCCGAGTGCGCCAAGAAAGCCCTGATACCGATTCGGGACTATCAATATTATGTCCCTCCTGGACATTGAAACAAAGTCGTGAGAAATACTTCGAATGAATGACTCCGCCTGGCCTATGGCGTGACGAGGAATTCTTTAGATTAAAATTGAAGCACCAGGAAAGTGCAAGGTAACCATAGAAAGTTTGCAGCCCGGCTTAGGATATGTAATCAGTCACGCTCCGTTGCGGAAACATCCATTGTAAAAGGGAAGCGATAATTAAATCCCCTTCCGCCAGACCCCACCACACTGTTATCTGTCTTGTCAAATTCCTCTTTTGACATAACAGAAAGTGCATTCATTTTTGCTGCCTTCAATGAAGTATTCACCTTCGGCAAATCGTTTTTCCAGATGGCATCTGCAAGATCCCTTTGCTTTTTCAATTCTGAGGTTAGTCCCTTCAAACGATCCAGCTGCGCATCCGTCGGTCTGCCATCATAGCCGACAATTGATCCGTAGAGTTCACTGAGCTTTTCCCTGATGCGTTCCTCTCCGGTAATACTCTGCCCTTCTTTAGTTGCCACAAGTTCCTTCCGGATTTTTTCAAGCTTGTCAGTATAACCCTGCAATGATTTTTTCAGGGAAGCATTGGTTGTGGAATTCATCGCTGACTTTGCAGAATCGATCATTCCCAACACCTGGTGATTGAAAAAAGCGAGTTCTTCAGTCAGGCTGTAAACCTCTTTTGTTGCATTTCGGTGCGCGGCTATGTCTTCATCGCTGTGTGATGAAATAGGGTCTTTCACCAACTCCACTGTTCCTGTAAACGTCTTATCGCCTTTGGTAATTTTCACTGTATACGTTCCGGGGTCTACAAGGGGTCCGAAGAAGCCTGCGCCATCTGCGCGAACTCCTTTTGCAACACGCGGTGGTTTTGTTCTCATGCTCCAGCTGATTTTGTTTATGCCTTTGCGTTTTGTTGCAGGAACAGTACCAAGAGATTTTCCATCCTTGTCAAACATTTCAATCTTAAGATCTCCCGTTGTAATACGGTCTTTGAGGTAATAAATGATCCGGCAGTCTTCAGGAGAATTGGGACCTGTAAAACTTCCGGCAGTCGGATACGAGCCACCCCAATGCCCATTTGTAACAGGAGTAGGACGTGATTTCAAAATGGTGAGGTCAGTCTCGAGCACTTCAGGTGTTAGCTGGCGGATCGGTGAAATATCATCCACGATGAGAATGCCGCGGCCATGTGTAGCAAGTACGAGGTCATTCGTTTTGGTATCTATCTTAATATCCCTCACTGCACAATTTGGAATTTTTGCGTTCATCTGTGCCCAACTGTCGCCACCATCAATAGAGACATATAAACCGAATTCTGCTCCAAGGAAAAGAAGATTTTTATTTACAACGTCTTCTTTGATCCTGTGTGCATAGCCGGCATGCAGGTCAACGGAATTTAGTGGCTTCCATGTTCTCCCAAGATCTCCTGAACGATAGCAATAGGTATTCATATCACCATACATGTGGTTTTCAAAGGTGACATATACTACATTCTTATCGAACTTGCTTGGCTCAATACTGCTCACCCATGATTGTGCAGGCATACCGGTAACGTATTGGTTCACCTTCGTCCATTTTTTTCCTCCATCAGTGCTTAGCTGAAGATTGCCGTCATCCGTTCCAACCCATATCATGTTTGCATCCAGCGGAGATTCTGCAATTGTAAAAATGGTGCAATGATTTTCTGCGGAAGAATTATCAGTTGTCACTCCCCCACTCTCTTCCTGTTTTTGTTTTATAGGATCATTCGTAGTGAGATCCGGAGAAATGCGTTCCCACGTTCTTCCCTGGTTGCTGCTGCGGTGAAGATACTGAGAACCCATGTAGAGTTTCTTGCTTGATGCTCCGATGTACAATGGTGTATTCCAGTTGAAACGAAGCTTTGATTCTCCCGCGAATGGCTGCGGCTGGATATCGAGGTATTCGTTCGTTCTTTTATTTACCCGGGATGCATGGCCTCCCTG
Organism: Bacteroidota bacterium; assembly: GCA_026391975.1. Lineage (GTDB taxonomy): Bacteria > Bacteroidota > Bacteroidia > AKYH767-A > 2013-40CM-41-45 > JAPLDB01. The sequence goes on from JAPLDB010000115.1 coordinate 19,997, forward strand.
GTATTCTGAATAGATAACGTCCTTGTCAGTAGGATCAGGTTGCACCCAAAAACCATCGCCAAATCCAACGTTGACCCAGTCACCATTATCAATGCCGCCTATACTTTGTGACGCAGTCATCCATGAACCATTGTCCTGAAGTCCACCGTATATATTATACGGCGTGGCGTCATCAGTCTCTACATGGTAAAACATTGAAACCGGAATGCTGTTCAGAAAAAACCAGTTGTTGCCTTTATCCATGCTCATGTAAACGCCGCCATCTGTACCAAGCAGAAGGTGAGATGGATTGTTTGGGTTGATCCACAATGCATGATGGTCGCTGTGTACCCAGCCACCCTGGTAACCGCCTTCTTTAAAACTCTTTCCTCCATCTTCGCTGATGGATAGTGACCACGCAGGACGATATACACGCATCGGATCAGTCGGATCAACAGTAATCACGCTGAAATAAAACGGGCGACCTTCCACATTGTTATTGCTTCCCTGCTCAGTCCAGCTGGCTCCTCCGTCAGTACTAAGATATAAAACCGTTTTCTTTGCTTCAACAATTGCGAAAAGGTTATCGGGTTTACTCGGCGCAAGTGTAAGGGCTACACGGCCAAATTCCGTTACAGGTAATCCTTTGGTCAACTTATTCCACGTCTTTCCCCCATCTGTACTTTTATATACGGCACTTCCTTTTCCTCCTGAAGAAAATGAATAAGGTTTTCTCCGGAACTCCCATGTAGTTGCATAAATGATATCAGGATTTTGTGGATTGATAAGCACTTCTGCACAACCTGTTTTTTCATTTACGTAAAGGATGTTGCTCCAGGTTTTACCACCATCAGTTGTTTTGTATAAACCGCGGTTTTTGCTGTCGCTCCACAATGGGCCGGGAACGGCCACATACACCTCATCATGTTTTTTCGGATTGATGGCAATTCGGCTGATGTGCTCGGAAGAATCAAGTCCGATCTTGACCCAGTTCTCACCCGCATCTGTTGACTTATACAATCCTGATCCAATACTTACACTGTTTCTCATGTTTGATTCACCGGTTCCGCACCAGATGATGTCAGGGTTACTTTGATCAATTGTGATAGCTCCAACAGATTGATTGTATTTATCAAAGATGGATTTGAAAAGTGTTCCACCCGTTGTCGACTTCCAGATTCCACCGCCTGCTGCGCCTACATAAATTGTGCGCGGATCCTTCGTAACAACATCAATGGCTGTAATACGACCTCCCATTACGGCCGGTCCGATCTGGCGTGCTTCCATCATGCCCAGTGTTCCACTGGTGATCTTAGGCTTCGTTTGCGCTGAGGAGTCTGAAAAGACAAATGATGAAATGGCAGCGATAAGGAGAAGTTTGGTTTTCATTGGAGATGAGATGTGAGGTGTGAGAAGATAGTAGTGAGATGTGAGTAGTGAGATGTGAGTAGTGAGAGCAGGGAAAATTTGACGAGAGGTTAGGAATTCGCGTCTGAGCAAGATTTAGATGGTACGTAATAATTACTTCTTCTCTTCTACAGCCGCGGGCTGAGGAGGAGGCATTTTGAATATGCTGCGATCAATTGTCGGATTAACTTCAATCGATTCAACAGTCATAACCTGTCCCTGAGATTCTCCTGTTTGTCGGTTATCCATTGAAAACGGGAACATGATATCGCCTGACTTTCTATAGTCTGAGTATATAACGTCGCCAGAAACTTCCTTATCATTGAATTTATGCGTAGTAGTCTCTTTCAATTTCAGATAAGTTGTAGCATCAATAAAATCGTATTCAATATCTCCACTCTTTTTGGTAATTTTCAGTTTATAAACTTCAGTCCCTTCCATGTCTTCCTTACCCAGCAATTCTACAGCGTTACCTTTCTCTTTGTAATTATATAATGCGCCAGTCAGGTCCATCTGGTCTTTTGATTCCTTAATTTCATCTGAATTCATTCTCTCCGCATCCTTCTTCCCTGACATTGGATTGATACTCCATCCGCTGTCACCTTCCACAGCAGAAAGAATTTTCATTCCCTGTACCTCAACTTCCACACGCATGCATTGGTTATTGACAAAAAACATATTGATCGGAGCTTTCATGCCCGGCGCGATTTCCATGCTGCAGGAAAGCTTTAATGTTTTTAGATTCGCCAGTTTGTCTTTACCACCCATCGCTTCTAAATGTTTATTTACAACTTCATCTGCTGTCTGAGCAAAAGAAATCTGATTTCCGATTGCGAAAGCAACCAATACTAAAAGTGATTTAATTTTCATTGTGTTTTATTTTGGCCAAATGTAATGTGAGAAAATGGAAGGAAAAAGTTAATGGTAGGTTAAAAGAGATGTGATATATGAGTAGTGAGATATGAGTAGTGTGATATTAGACATGAGGCGTGAGATTTGAGATTTGAGGGAATCTGAGGTCAAAACTGTAATATTGCGTCAATTGTGAATGGAGAGAAAGGAGGGGAAGGAGGGGAAGTCATAAGTTAAAAGTTAAAAGTCAAAAG
>JAPLDB010000115.1:22508-28428 GCA_026391975.1 Bacteroidota bacterium
AGTTAGATTCTCGTTTATTAAATAAAATACGATGTACTGGCTGGTAAAATCAGATCCTGAAACCTATGGGTGGGAGCAGTTCCAAAAGGATAAAATAACTTCCTGGGATGGAGTACGAAATTATGCGGCGAGAATTCATTTGCGCGCAATGAAAACCGGAGATGATGTATTGTTTTATCATAGCAATACAGATGCAGGTGTAGTTGGTACAGCGAAAGTTACTAAAGAATCCTATCCGGATCCTACAGCGAAAGAAGAAGGCTGGGTAAGTGTTGAACTCAAATGTCTACAATCATTAAAGAGTCCTGTAACCCTTAAAGCCATCAAGGCTGAAAAAAAATTACAGAACATGGTACTGATAAAGATCAGCAGGCTGTCTGTCTCACCGGTAACGCAAGAGGAGTATGATACAATAATAAAAATGGGAGGTCACTGACTTGCATGCTGAATGATGCAGCATCAATTTTGATAACACCGGTCAAATCACACTCTGGCAGATGATTCAAAAATCAATTCAGTCAATTTCCGGTTTTCTTATTCGGCTGGAATCAAAGTTCGGCTTGCTATTGTCTTCATTCATCATTGCTGCCATGATGCTGGCGCTGGCAATGATATATGTGCAACCGAACTTTACTGTTACATTTCATGGAATACGGTTTTCAGCACTTTCAGAAAATCCATTCGATCTTTCAACACCAAACCCGCTTCGGTATCGAATTCTTACTCCGCTGATCGGCTATTTACTTTTTCTTCGGGGCGACTGCTTCTTTATTTTGACATTAATGGCAACAGGTATCTTTCCTGCCATCCTATATTATCGTTACCGGAGGAAAAATTTTGAAGCCATCGATGCATTTTTTCTGACCTGCTTCATTTCATTTTCCTGTGTCTTGTTATTGCCTTTGGTTGCGCCCGCTTATACAGACATCGTAACATGGCTTTTTATATTTCTTGCATTCAGTTTCATTGAGAAAACTCCGATGAGTGCACTCTTTTTCTCACTTGCGCTCCTTAACCATGAAAGCAGTTTTGTGATGTTACCGGCACTGTTGCTATTCAGCTACTATAAAAATAAGCATGCCATATTCAAAACATTGATCTTGTTTTTGATCGCATGCATTCCTCATCTCTGCTATCGCTGGTTCGTTTATACCAATACTGACACCGCTTACAATCTTTCATTTTATTTTTCGAAAGGCAATATTTTTTTTACGATGAAGAAACTGGTAATATTCCTTCCGGCAGCATTCTTTTACTGTTTTAAACTATGGTGGATATTCCCCGTGTATTTTACAGTGTGGGCGGGTTATCAGAAAAAATATATTGAATTTACAATTCTGATACTAATCATTGCAGGAGGACTCTCACTGGTTGTGATCGGCTATGATTACACGCGCATGCTGGTGATTGTATTTCCCGCAGTGCTGCTATCTTATGAATGGATGATGGGACAATTTGAGCCGGAAAAATTCAGAAAGTTTACATTCCTTTTGATCCTGCTTAATTTTTTGATTTTGCAATATCACTTTAATTATGACGGTGCACAGCCCATGTTCCCATGGATCCTGAATAAAGTGTCTGAAAGGTTCGGCATTCCGCTTCTATGACCTTACCTGATGAGTACCACTTTCCCTTTTTTGGTTTTATAATTGTTGCGATCCATTGAATACCTGACCACGCATAAATAAATACCATCGTGTACTGCATGGCTCGCGAACGTTCCATCCCAGCCGGCGGCTATGTCATCGGATTCGAAGATCAACTCTCCCCACCGGTCAAAAATTTTCATATTAAAAGATATGACTCCAATTCCATATGAATAGAATACTTCATTCTTACCATCGTTATCAGGCGTAAATGACGAAGGGAAAAGGATATCATCGAGGCATTTTTCTTCTACATAAATGCTGTCTTTACCCTTACAACCTGCGGTAGTGGTTACTTCCACAGCATAATATCCAGGTCTGTCAACCGTCAGGAAAGAAGAATCGGAACCATTCTCCCACAGGTATGCGGAAAAAATTCCGGCCTGCAGCGTAATTACATTCCCGGTACATAAAGAAGTATCGCTGCCGAGAATATTTTCAGGAGTTCCTGCATTTCCATCTGGCACATCAACAGTAAAGTCAATGGGAGCACAAATTCCGGGGCCACTTACAGTTACAGTATAGGTACCCGCTGTCAGATTGAAAGCTGTGTCAGTTGTCTGAGCCGGAACCGTATTCCATGAATAGGTATAGAGCGTAGAATTTACTGTCTGCAGTATTGCTATTCCATCTGCAGCTCCTGCACAGCTGGTTGCTATTTCAGCAGTTGCTGGGTTGAATGGCACATTACTCAAAAGAACTTCTGCCGTTCCGGAAGCGCTGCACACATCGGTTCCTGTGATAGTTACAGTATAAGTGCCTGTAGAAAGATTTGTTGCCGTTGTACCTGTTTGCACAGGAACAGTGTTCCAGGAATAATTGTATGTGCCGGCGGGATTCACCGTTGCAGTTGCTGTCCCATCGGCAATTCCTGCGCAGCTTTCATCGGTTGATGAAACAATTGCTTCGATAATGGTGATGGTTTCACTTGCAGTATCGGGCAGACTACATCCATTCCCTGTAATTAATTTTACTTGATAAATGCCGGGGGTGACGAAAGTGTGAGTAGGGCTTTGCTGGACGCTTGTACCACCATCTCCAAATACCCAGTTCCAAGTTTCCGGACAAACGGATGAAGCATCTGTAAATGAAACTTCATTTGAAGATATACAATTGAGTGTGAATGCAGGAATCGTCCTGTCAGCTTCTGTAATTCTGAAATCATCAAATGCCAGGCCGTCATAATCGTTACACAACATTCCGGAACCAAAGGTGAATCTGAAAATGACCTGTTGTTCATGTGCCAGGTTTTTCATGCAATGTTTGGCAAGCTTCCACTCCCCGCTTCCATTGCCGCCTACACAGCTTCCTGATGAAGGCAAAGTGGTACCGCTCCATCCTTTATTAACTGTCACCAAAGAGTTGAGGTTGGTAACGGAATTCTGGTTGAACCAGTTTTGTGTGAAACAGTCGGTTGGCTCATTGGTGGTTCCAACATTGACCCACGTAGTTCCGCCATTCAGTGAATACTGAAAATTCCCTCCATCGTACTGGTTTTCCGTTTCCCAGAAAATCTGAAAAGAAACTACCGGAAAATCCATCAATGAAAAATCGAAACAAGGACTTTCCACCCATGAGCGTTCTCCATACTGATAAAATGAAGTAGTTAGTCCGCCTGTTATCCAGCAATTGCTTCCGCTGGCAGCAGCATTGATAATAGGCTTGGAAGGAATGCCCAGCGCCCAGTCGTTATTTGTGCCACCGGCTGTCCAGCCACCGGCGCCTGTTTCAAAATCCTCAGCATAGGGAAATGCGCTGATCGTTGTCGTGCATGCAGCATATATGCCGGGATACATAAAAATGCAACCTGCTACCAAAGCGATCAGAAATTTACCGGGAAGTTTCAAGGGAGCAAAAGTAGTGAACGGGGGGCTAAAACGCATAAGGAGTTTAGCTGCATTAAGAGAATCTATTCTTAACTAAGAGTTTATAAGGCTAAAAAGAAAAAAAAAACCATTGGTAGAGCTATATTCAAGCGTAATTGACGACGAGCAATAGATAAAGAAACAAATTAAACAACAGAGATTCACGGAGATTTTTCCCTATGCTTCTCAAAGACTTCGTGTTTTTTTAAGGTAACGCCAAAAGCGGGAAACTGATAACAGCCATTAACCACTGAGGCACGGAGGGCCACGGAGATTTTTACTGTGTTGGGACTTATCTGGACTCATGTCTCAGTGGTCAACTGCATTGGCTACTCAATGAATCATCGTGTTTGTTTTCCCTTTAGATTAAGAAACTAATTAAACTACAGAGGTTCACAGAGTCCCGACACATCGGGATGTGACAAAAAGAAAAAACTCAGTGCTTCTCCGTGTCTCAGTGGTTAACTGCATTGGCTACTCAATGAATCATCGTGTTTGTTTTCCCATTAGCAGGATGTTGCTTCAAATAAAAAACTGATTCCTGGTCAAACAGAGGTTAATATCTTAGTTTTCATTAATAATTCGACCACCTTGTTATCTTCGCAGCAGAAATTATTTATGCAAATTATTGAAGTGCTTGATGAAAAGCACAAAAAAGATTTTCTTCGATTGCCTATTAAGTTTTACAAGGACGATCCGAATTGGATACGCCCCCTTGATAAAGATGTAGAGGCCGTATTTGATCCGAAGCAAAACAAATTTTTCAGAGACGGAGAATGTGCAAGGTTTCTGCTTGCTGACAGCAGCGGAAAGACAATCGGTCGCATTGCGGTTTTTACCAGCGGAAAAATTTTCAAAAAGGAATCGCAGCCGACAGGTGGTATTGGATTCTTTGAATGCATCAATGACCAGCTTGCGGCAAACCTGCTTTTTGACCATTGTAAAAAATGGCTTTTGGAAAGAGGCATGGAAGCGATGGATGGTCCGGTTAACTTCGGGGAGCGGGAAAGCTGGTGGGGACTGATCGTAAAGGGTTTCACGCCGGTTCCTTACAAAATGAATTACAACCCACCCTATTACCAGGCTTTGTTCGAGACATATGGTTTTCAAACCTATTTTGAGCAGTGGTGTTATTCGCTGGTCGTTCAGAACAGGCTGGATGAAAAATTTTACGAGCGGCACAATGAGATAAAGAAAAATCCTGACTACAAAGCTGTTCATCTCGGGAAAAAGAACCTGGAAAAATTCGCCGAAGATTTCCGTATCGTATATAATAAGGCATGGGCCAAGCGCGGTGAAGGAAAAGAGCTGGAAGCGAAACAAGTACAACTCTTCTTCAGCAAAATGAAACCGGTGATCGATGAAAAAGTGATCTGGTTTGTATATTATAAAAATGAGCCGGTAGCGATGTGGGTGAACCTGCCCGACATCAACCAGATCTTTGGAAAATTCAATGGAAGGTTTGGGCTGATAGAAAAACTAAGGTTTGTGTGGTTGCTGAGGAAAAGGATCTCTGATAAATTCATCGGTCTTGTTTTTGGCGTTGTCCCGGAGCACCAGGGCAAAGGCGTAGACAGCTTTATAATTGTAGAAGGGGCCAATCTAATCCAATCGAAGCACCTTTATAAGGATTACGAGATGCAATGGATCGGTGATTTCAATCCGAAGATGGTTACCATAGCAGAAAACCTCGGCACCCAAAAAAGCCGGATACTCAAAACATACCGGTATCTTTTCGACAGGAGCAAGCTATTTGAAAGGCATAGGATGCTATAGTCCAAATTAATGGAAAAACCGGCCCGGAACTACGAAGTACCCCACGGCAATTTGCGAGGCATCTTATTGAATATCAGTTTCCGTCTTGCCTTCGGTAGGATTAGGTATTCGCTTTATCCCGAAGCGCTGCGCTTTCGGGATTATTCGACTAATTGATTTCAGTTCACCGCCACCGAAGCTTCGGGGCAGTTTCTGAAATCAAAGTCTCATTAAAAAAACATTTTTTAACAATAAGTCGGGGTTTGAAATAGATTTCTATTTTTGCAGCCCTTTTAAAAAAGGAACTGCCAGTGCGCAAGCAAAGGCAGTGGATCGATTCCGTAGCTCAGCTGGTAGAGCATTACACTTTTAATGTAGGGGTCCTGGGTTCGAATCCCAGCGGGATCACAGAAGAATGCTTAAAGCCCTTGATAGTGAATAACTTGCGAGGGCTTTTTTCATGTAGGTACAACATAGGTACAACATTTTTTGAGTTTGTTGTACCCACACTCCTGCCTCTGAAACCTGCGCTGAGAGCGTGTTTCAAAGCATCAAATATAAAGGAGGTGCGTTTCATTATTCTTTCCTGAATTACCCCTCTAATATACGCTGACTTGCACTGGTTTGCAAGTAATATATTGGATTTTTTTTTCA
>JAPLDB010000210.1 GCA_026391975.1 Bacteroidota bacterium
ACGCCACGATTACCAGAATAGTATTGATCAGAAAGCGCAGGCAGCGCTGGAAAGACTTGATGCAAAGTGAAAGTCAGAATTTCACTCCAAATGTCACTACGAAGTTGTGATTCACAACATTGTTTTTCGAACCTGCTACAGCAACATCCTTAATAGTATAAGCCTGATAATATTCATTGCTTTCAGAATAAGCATATCCAAGGTCTATAAAGTAATTCTTGTCGCGAATTCCCAATCCTCCTGTAATATAAGTCTTGGAATAATCAGACCCGGAAATTTTTTCCTTCTTGCTGAATGGTGATCCGTAAAGTCCGTACCCCGCCCTGAAACTTATGGCATTCCAACGGTATTCTCCGCCCAAACGAAAATTCCCGGCTGAGGTGTATTTTGTTCTGATGGCATCATTTACCACTGAAAAACTTGCATTAGAGGCATCAAACCGGGAACCTGCATAATCAACCAATTCATAATCTGCACTTATCAATCCGGTCTTTGCAATGATGAATGCAACGCTTCCAATCGCCTTTAACGGAGTAACGAGTGTATAATCGTAAGCACCATCCGGTGATTCTTGTTTTGTTGTAGGAATGTTTTGTAAACTCGAGTTGATGCTGTTCTTGTAGTCATCATGCATGTTGGCATACAAAGTCGGGCTGTGAAAAGCTGCTCCAATGCGAACCCATTCAGCAGGCCTTACAATGACTCCAATTTTTAAGTTGACTCCTGTTCCTGTTGAGAATAATTATTCAGTACATGAATGATATTGTCTTTATCATCTTCTGAATAGATCGATTCTTCCAGATACCGCAAGGAACTGATGCCAATTGATCCACCGAGGTAAACTAGGTTATTATAGTTAGCCCCGAGAGAAAAATTCCATTCATTGATGCCTCCGCGGGTAGTGCTGCTCCTGCGCTGAGTAATTGGGTAAGTGCCGATTATTTCTCCCATGTCGGAAGTATATATATCTGTGGAATCGTTGATTGGATAGATAAGGCCCGCATCAAATGCCAGTTGCTCGTAAAAAGGATCCAGCGTTGAGCTGTTGTTCGCGTTTTCTACGAAATGATTAAGCAGGGAATTATCAATGTTCAGAGACTCATAAAATGAATGTGTGTGGAAGTTATTAATTCGCGTAAGCCCAATGCCGACGGTTACGCTTTTCCATCCTTGTTCTTCTTTTCTGTCTGCCCGGGTGAGGTGGGTAAAGGCGAAGCCAAAATCAGGAATATTGAAATTGAATTTATTTTCTGTTGCCGACTTCCCGAGAAAATCTGTAGTCATTGAATTCATATAAAGGGAAGTGGAAATGGTGAATTCTGACTTCCTGTAAATCCCCAATCCTGCAGGATTCAATGCCGCTGACGAAAAATCCCCACCCAGTGCCCCGAATGCGCCTGCCATGGATGTGAAGCGGGCCGTTCCGGTAACAGATGTTTGAGAGTAACGGAGTGCATCTGCATCTGATTGTGCTTTGGTAATTATTGAGCTCAAGATAATAATGGCCAATATGCCTGTGAATCTGTTTTTCATTTTTTTATTTTTGAAAATATGACATAATAAAACCCGCACCTGGAAAAGCTCCTTCGTTCGGTGCGGGCTTTTTATTTTACTTAGAACTATTTTCTCCTTCCTGAACCTTTGTTTTCGTTGTTGGAATTTTGTTTTCTTGGACCTGGCTCACTGATATTCTGCTGACGGGGGGCAGGAGTTGATATACTTTCTTTTTGACGAGGTTGAGAAATCTCCTGTTTATACTGCCTTGGCTCCTGACGTTGTTCAATGCGAGGTACTATTTCCTGACGCGGACGCTCGAAGGAAGGATTGCTTCTTGGTTGCTCATTCCGTGGTTCAACTCGCGGATTATTATTTTGAGGGTTTATATTCTCATTTCTTGGTTGACCAATGTTAATCCTGTCAGAATTATTATTGCGTGGCTGTTCATTCCTTGGATTATTGAAGTTGTCGTTGTTCCGCGGCTCATTAACGTGCGGGCGCACCGGCTGGATATTGCGTGGCTGTTCAAATTGTGGACGAGCGGTTCCTCCTCTGTTATCCCTTGGATTTACTGTCACATCTTTGTTCTTAGGACGTGTGTAGTCGATATCGGTACTTCTTACGGGCTGCTCCAGAGTTGGGCGAACACTTCCTCCATTGTCTTTCGGATTCTGATTTATGCCAACTGTATTGGTTTTTCCAGGTGTTGAATAGGAGGTGGGATCAACTTTTGGTTTGTCAGTTATTTCAACTTTACCTCCAGTCTCATTCTTCACTGATATCGGGTTTCTGACAGGTTCTGTTTGCACAGGGTTTTTTCCTCCTGTAATTTCTTCCTTTCGATGTATCGGACTTACCTCAGATTTGCCAGTACCTTCCACAAGTCCTGTAGTTGGATTTTTACGACCACCACCTGTAGTAGGATTTACCTGAGTCCCTGAAACACCATGCGGATCCAGCGTCGGAATTGTATGCTCGATAACTGCATGCTGGTATTTCTCACCCAGAGTAGCACGTGGGGAAGGTGTTGTTGTTTTGCCATTTGAGCTGATTGAACCCCTAGGACCGTAGTAAGTACTATTGCCGTCGTAACTGTTATAGTAATATGGGTTATTGTAAGTGCTTGCATAAACGCCGTTGTAATAACCATTCCAATAGCCATCATTATATCCATGATTATATCCGTTCCAGTAGTTGTTGTATCCATAGTACCCATATGGAGAATACCATGAATCATAATAACCATAATGATTATGAAAATATGGATTCACAGGAGCATACCAGAATGGATCATAATAACAAAAAGATGGAGCCCACCAGTTATAACCCAGATAAATACTCACACCGTAGTTATAGGGATTGTAATCATACCAATATGAATTTGTGTAAAATGGATCGTAATATCCATAGCCAACTGCAGGAGCGTAGAATCTTTTTAAGCGGGC
>JAPLDB010000199.1 GCA_026391975.1 Bacteroidota bacterium
AAGACGCAGGTCGTGCGTTTTGTAATATTGACTAACTGAATTGTACTGCAAGTTATATACTTCATCATTGGTTTCCACTTCCTGGTAACGGAAACCCAGACTGAGATTCAACGCCATCTTTGGGATGACAAAGAACTTAACGCCAATTGCCGGTGCGAACATCACTCCACCTTTATTGTCACTTGCAAGAGAGCCACCTACCACTTCTTTACGAGAATAGGCGTAACCTGTTTCAATGGCAGCAAAAGGAGTTAATCTGCTCGACATAAAATTCACCCTTACAGCGGCAAATACAGGCATCAGGACTAATCCTGAATAAACATTTATGCCTAAACCCAATCCTGCACTGATGTACGGAGAAAACTGGTATCCGTTTATGGTTTGAAGCCCGATAGAAGGTCCGTTGTTCATTCTGTCGAATTCCGTTTCATCAACATAAGTTGAGTAGCCATTGTTTATGGTCGTTGTGGTATTCTCTAGACTTTTGCAAAATGTTAATTCGGTAATATTGGTGTAGCCGTTCTTTTTCCTTTCACCTTCTGTGACCTTTGATCTTCTTGAACCTCGTGATTCCCTTGTGACCGGTAATTCTTCTTTGGTCATTTTCGAGATCTCATCCATCCTGTAAACAAAAATGTTTTTGTCTTTCGTTTGAATTTTTACCGATTCATTCGGAACCTGTTCAATGATGATCCCATGAATGATGCTTCCGTTCTTCAGGTAAACGACGTCTTCATAGCCGTTTTGCGCGTCAGCAACATGTACAAAAATGAGCAGGAATAGAATTGATGTGAAAAAAGAGATGTAGCGTTTCATTTAATATTTGGGTTATGTGTATTTTTAGAATATAAATCCAACCTTCGTAATGATGTATCCAATATCGTAGTTATCCCATTGACCGGNNNNCTTGCTGACTTCTGTAGCCGAGACTAAAGGTAAGTGCTTTTGATTTAGCAACATTCAGTTTTATTCCCAGGCCCGGACTGAAATAAGTGCCGCCAAAATATTTCCTGTCGTTGTTCAGGTTATAAACCTCTTTTGCCGTGAAAGAATAGCCTCCATCAATAAATACAAAGCCGGCCAGAGGGGCATTGGACAGATTAATACGCAACTCAGCAAAGAGTGGGACAAATGCCAAATCGGAATTTGTATTAAAGGCAAGGCCAATACCAGCAATAATGTAATGATTAAACATGTATCCATTCACAGTCTGAATTCCAAGAGAAGGCATCACTTCAGTTGTGCTATATCCTGCCACTGCTGCCTCAGATCCGTTATTCAGTATATCTCTTCCGAGTGAAAGCTCAGTAATGTTTGTAAATCCACGTTTCTTAATGTTGTCTTTTGTCAGGGGTTCTCTCTTACTGCGCGAAGAAACAACTTCTTCTTTGGCGATCTTTAAAACCTCATCCATTCTGTAAACAAAAACATTCCTGTCCTTGGTCTGAATTTTCAGTGACTCATTTGGTACCTGTTCAATGATAACTCCGTGAATAATGCTTCCGTTTTTCAAATATAAAACATCCTCATATTTTGTTTGGGCTGAAACAACTGATGATACCAGCAGTGTGAAAAAGAGGAATGTTAGAAACAGTAATTTTCTCATT
>JAPLDB010000002.1:0-3494 GCA_026391975.1 Bacteroidota bacterium
CCATTGATTGAAATCTCATCATCGATGATTGTTTTTATCCGCTGATGAAAATCAGGAAGCGCATTGTATTTCTGGGTAATAAGCCTTACCAGTGCACTCAGGTTGATCGGTTCCTTGCTAAATGAATATCCTTTGTGGTCAACCATATTCGCGAGTAAGGTATTTTCCACGAGTGTATCCAAACGATCAGTATCCGCTATTGCTTTGGCAATAAAAGACCGCTCTTTCTCTTTGTCGAGCTGGTGTTTTTGAATTGTCTGCAGATAAAGTTTAATAGAAGCAAGCGGCGATTTGAATTCATGGGTAATGCTGAGTAAGAAATTCTTTTGCATTCTTGCCAGTTCCATTTCTTTCCTGATGGAGCGTACCGTCTGGTAAGTGACCCAAGACAGCAGGGTGAGAAAAACCAGTCCTTCGCCGGCGATCATCAGGTAGCGTGAATGCAGTTTGGCAATGAGGGCCTCTTCTTCTATGGCAGCATTGTCTGCTGAGTATTTCAACTGCACCAATTCAATCCTGTGTTGATAGACTTCATCATTCAGCTTATAAAGCAAGTAGCTCCACCAAATAAACTGGAGCAGGATATAAATGACGAGTACTGTAAAAATTCTGACAGATTTCATGCTGTGAAAATAGCATTAATGCTCAACAGCGCGTAACGATAAAAAGCTGTGCTGTTCACCTTTTCCGCTATTATAAAGTAATATACTACCAATGGGTTTCTCAGCCGGAGTGCTTTTGAAAAAATGTGATGGGATCTTTTTCGTCTCAAAGAACCGGTTTGCCAACCAAAGCGCCAATGCAGTTGTGCTGGGATGTTCCCCCGTAAAATGTTTGAAATGAAGTATTGCCATATCACCGGTTAGGTTGTTTTCACATGCCTGATAGAAAGGCTGAACACGGACATCACCGTTTTCTCCTGAAAGCCATGCATTATGAGGACCGTTGACATCATTGAAATGATTTAACTGTGCAGCAACTTCTGCTGAATCGTTAGTGTGTAGCATTTTTATTGCTTTCACTTCAAGAAATGACCCTGCACTTTCATTGTTGACCACAAACATTGCCGATCCTTCACCTGCAATACTCCCATTTGTTTGTGAATTGTAAAGATCTACCCCTGTTATTTTTTCCTTTTTATACCAACCACCGAGGCGTTCCAGGTTATAATTGTAGCTTGAGACTTCATCAACACCGCCGAGTAAATACGTTGCATCATTGTTTTCCTTCAGCATCATCATGGCATCGAGCAATGCATTTTCAAAAGCAAGTCCGCGGTGGACATGCGTGATGTTATAACCCTTGTTTGCAGTGGTGAGGCCAATCTGGGCCGCAATTGCATTGGGAGTACTTTGTACAAAATTGGTTGGGGTTAGCCGGCCTTCATCATACTCAATGATCTGGTTGAGGAACTTGACACAATCCTCCATTCCTCCATTTGCGCTGCCAATGATGATACCGTCCAGTTTATTTGCTTTTTCAATCAGTGGCAATGCTGCGCCAACACCAATTCTCACTGCCTTTCCCATTCTTCGAAGAATATTCAACGGGATATTCTCATACTTCGGCTCTACTACTTTCAGAATATTATTCTCAGGCGCAATAAGCGTATCCAGGTCAATATTGCCGAAGGTAGATTGAGGAGATATGCAGGATGACTGATGAATAAACATTTATTATGCTTTTGAAAAAATCAGTGAGGTACAATTTCCACCAAAGCCAAAAGAGTTTGACATGACATGACGAAGATTCAGTTTTTGTGTAACTGAGACAGGCCTGAGTCCGGTGCTTTCTATGGGATTTGAAAAATTAAGACTCGGATAAATTTCACCATGCTGCAATGCAAGAATGCTGAATACCGCTTCCACTGCTGCAGATGCTCCCAGTGTATGGCCGATCTTTGATTTTGCCGAAGCGAATGGGGGTACTTTTTCAAAGATGCGCATCATGGCCCTGCTTTCCACTTCATCATTATTTTCTGTGCCGGTTCCATGGGTACCGATAAAACCAATTTCAGCAGGTGCCAGGGAAGCCAGGTCCAGCGCACCTTTCATAGCACGATAAGGACCTTCGCCATTTTCACTTAATGAAGAAGGATGAAAAGCATCATTTGAATTGCAATAACCTGCAACATAACAATAAGGTTTCTTGTTCTTCACGTCCTCTTCCCTTTCAAGAACAAGAAAGGCAGCTCCTTCTCCGAGGTTCAATCCGTTTCTATCTTTATCAAACGGACGGCAAAACCCTGGAGAAAGAATGCCCAGTGAATTAAATCCGTTGATTGTAAACTTTGCCAGGGAATCCACTCCTCCGACGATGGCACGTTTTGCATAACCGTTATTAATCAGCTGCGTTCCGTACTTAATGGCATTTGCTGAAGAAGAACAGGCTGTGTTTATTGTATTCGTTACACCTTTTATTCCATAGCGTTCCCGAAGGAATAAAGTTACGGAAGCACAATCGTAAGACGCCATGAAAGCAGATCCAACGGTTTCGCTTTTTGCATCAAGGTACAATTCATCTGTTTGACACATTCCTCCTACGGTACTTGCACCGATCAAAGCGGTGTCATATCCGGAGATCAGAGCAACATCAAGCCCGCAGTCTTTGATAGCTTCATTCAGTGCATGCAATGCAAGAAGTGAGGTTCGGGTTGCACTTGGATCAGAAATTCCCAAAAGCGATTTCAGTTTTTCGTTTTCGATCTTCACTTCACCAAAGCGCAACGACTCAGTATATTTTGATTTGACGAGTTCGCCTGTAGAAATTCCACATGTACCTTTTACAAGCGCATCATGGTTTGAAAAAACGGAATCTCCCAGTGCAGAAATCACTCCCAGACCGGTAACAACAACGCGGCTCACGGGAAGAAATTATTTGGTGCGGTTGGCGATGATATAATCTACCATCGTATCAATACTTGTAAAGATTTTGCGGCCGTCTTTGGGGTCGTTGATCTTGATGCCGTACTCGCGTTCAAGCAATACCACCAGTTCAATTGAGTCAATGGAATCAAGACCGAGTCCGTCGCCGAAAAGGGGCTGGTCGTCGATGATGTCAGCCGGGGCTTTTTCGAGCAGGTTCAGGTATTTTATGATGTGCTGTTTGAGTTCTGTTTTGAGGAGGTCTCGGTCCATATGTAAAGATCCTTTTCTGTTAATGAAGGTGGGAGCGGGCAAAGGTAAATTTTTTTAGCGGACTGTTATGATTAATCCGCCAGCATAACTGCGAGGAATTCATTAAATTAAGGAATTGTTTTACTCAAACACACAAGCCGATTCTTCGTTTGCAAATACAATATCCGAGTACCGTATCTAACTGGCAGAAAGTATGTATTCACGCCTGTTGAGCTTCCCCGCTTGGACTCTTACTTCCTTTACAGTATCCGGAAAATTAAGGCTAAAAAACATCATTATTGTCATTTATTGTAGTATGTGACACTATAAATATCTTTAATTGCACTTGAGGCATTATGTGCAACTATAAATTTCTAT
>JAPLDB010000002.1:3505-5216 GCA_026391975.1 Bacteroidota bacterium
AAGGAAATTCAGATCGGGACGATATGAAAAACAATTTCAATACAGGAGCTTTCTGCCAGAAAAAATAAATCATGAGTGGGTAATTGATGATCCGGTTACCCAAAAACTTTTAAGCGAAGCAGATATTAAGTTGGGAGAGTTGAATGCATTTTCTCAACTGGTTCCAGACGTGGACTTGTTCATTAAAATGCACATCCGAAAGGAAGCAACCACGAGCAGCAAAATTGAAGGTACTAAAACCAACATGGAAGAAGCACTCCAAAGTGCGGAAGACATTGCACCCGAAAAACTTGATGATTGGCAGGAAGTTCAGAATTATGTGGAAGCAGTAAATACAGCCATTGATGAACTAAAAAGACTGCCTGTTTCCAATCGTCTCATTCTCATGCTTCATAAAATATTGATGCGCGGAGTAAGAGGCGAGAAAAAAACTCCGGGTGAATACAGGCACAGCCAAAACTGGATAGGCGGAGCTTCTATCAGCGATGCGTTATTTGTTCCACCACATCATGAACATATTGCAGACCTTATGCATGATATGGAATTGTTTGTTCACAACGAATATGCTCATGTTCCAGATCTTCTAAAGATCGGCATCATTCACTACCAGTTCGAAACAATACATCCCTTTCTTGATGGTAATGGCCGCATCGGACGGCTGCTTATTGCAATATATCTCGTAAGCAAGCAGAAGCTGTTTAAACCTGCGCTCTACCTTTCTGATTTTTTTGAAAAAAATAAATCACATTACTACAACAACCTCACTGTGGTGCGTGAAAAAAATGATCTTAATCAATGGTTGAAATTTTTTCTCGAGGGAGTGAGGCAAACAGCCCAGAGTTCCATTGATACTTTCAGAAAGATTCTTCAATTGAAAAACGAAATTGAAACAGAAAAAATAATTTCATTGGGGAAAAAAACGCAAACTGCACAGCAATTTCTCAAAATATTATATTCTACCCCCGTCATCAATCTGAATCAGGCGGCTAAACTTTTATCTGTTGAAAAATCAAGTGCCAACCGAATGATTGACGATTTTGAACGGCTGAATATCCTGCATGAAATCTCAGGGTTCAAAAGAAATAGGATTTTTGTTTTCAAGGATTATCTTGACTTGTTTAGCAAATAGATTTATTGCTCTAAAATTTACATCTTCACGAGTTTTCGGTCAAAGATCTTTCCGGCCGTTTCAATTCGCAGTAAATATATTCCGCTCTGTAAAAAAGAGATATCCAGTTGCTTTTCTGAAGTGGTGATTTCCCTTTCAAAAATTTTTTCGCCAAGCATATTACAAATCGAAATCTCAACTGTTGTTCCGCTTGTGACTATTAAATTTTGAATTGTGAATTTATCCATTACCGGATTTGGAAACACCTGCACACTGCCACTGCCTTCTGCCGCTTGCACTGAAGCAATCACATTAAAAATTACGGCCTCAACTTCGCACCCGTTCCCATCTGTTGCAACCACATTGAAATCTCCACTTGCCTGGGCCACATAAAAATAATTTGTTGCTGCACTGATGATGTTGCCGTTGAAGTACCACTGATAGCTCACGGCTCCCTGGTTTGCAAAAAGTGTATCTCCGTTTTGTGAAATTCCCTGCGGTGGCGGGTAAGGAAATACAGTGATATAATTTGCAAGCGAAAGGGTGTCGCTTCCGTTGGCATTTGAAGCAATTAGGGTTACATCATAACTGCCGGGTGTGTTG
>JAPLDB010000101.1 GCA_026391975.1 Bacteroidota bacterium
GGAATATACTGGCTGGAATTAAGAACAGAAGGAAATTCTTTTAGAAGAAAATTCATTAAACAGTAATTCTAAAAATTCATGAAAAAATTCCTACTCACACTTTTAATTTTCTGTTCTCATTTAACAAAAGCAGATTTCTGGACACAAATGGCAACTTTTCCGGGTATAGGAACTGTTGCACCTTTTTCTTTTGTCATAGGCAATCTGGGCTATTTAGGATGCGGCAGCAATACAAAAGAATTTTGGGAATATGATCCTGTAACAAATGTGTGGACTCAAAAAGCAAATTTCGGAGGTATCCCCCGACAATATGCGCTGGGATTTTCTATATTAAATAAAGGGTATGCAGGAACAGGCAGAGATGGAGGCGTTGCACTGTCTGACTTTTGGGAGTATGATCCTTCAGCGAATGTATGGACACAAAAAACAGATTTTCCATTTCTAAGGGAAGGTGGAATATCTTTTTCATACGGAACGAAAGGTTACATGGGAACCGGGCATGATACACCCGGTAACAACATCACTTATGCTGACCTGTGGGAATATGATCCGGTGAATGACACATGGACACAAAAAGCAGATTTTCCCCTCGGGCCAAGGGTATGGGCTGTGGGTCTTACCATAGATAACAAATGCTATCTCGCATGTGGCTGTGATGGGATAAGTGTTTTCTATCATGACTTTTGGGAATACGATCCACTCACAAATGTGTGGACGGCAAAAGCAAGTTTTCCCGGAACTGATCTTTATGATGCTGCTGCTTTTTCAATTTGCGGCAAAGGGTTTATGGGAACGGGAGAAACCAATGCAGGCAATACAAATGCATTTTGGCAATATGATCCTGTATTGGATCAGTGGCTGCAAAAAACTTCTTTGCCCGGTCTTCCAAGAGAAGAGACCGGCTTTTTTTCAATTGGCAGCAAAGGCTATATCGGATTGGGAGCCGGAGGAGGCGGCATATTTGATTTCTGGGAATATACGCCTGACAATATTTGCAGTGTAGTTGCGGGGTTCACAGCCCCTCATCACATTTGCCCCGGCACTTGCACTGATTTTACAAACCTCTCTCAGAATGGTACTTCCTATCTCTGGACTTTCGCCGGCGCAAATCCTGGCACCAGTACTGATGCTAATCCAACAACAATTTGCTACAACACACCCGGAAATTATTCTGTATCGCTTATCGCCACCAATGCGGGCGGCAGTGATACGCTCACGTTGAATAATTATATCACCGTATACCCCTATCCTGCACCGCAGGGCATTGCACAAAGTGGCGATACGTTATTTGCCAATGCAGGAGCAATTAGTTATCAATGGTATCATGGAGGAATCCTAATTCCAGGCGCAACAGATTATTTTTATGTAGCAACCGAAAGCGGAGATTATAACATTGTTGCTACAGATGCAAATGGCTGTGAAGTAGAAGCGGCGATTTTTGATGTGATCGCAAGCCTCACCCCTGCCTTCTCTGAAGGAGAGGAAGTAACAGTCTATCCGAATCCGGTAATAGACTTTTTGACAATTGTGAACACGGCTTATAATAGTGCGACTAAGATTGATATTTCAATTTACAACATAACAGGTCAAAATGTACTATCTGTTCAATCAATTGTAGAGAATCAGCATGCTGATCTGAAAGTAGATGGCAGCACATTAAATCCCGGCATCTATTTTCTTCAGCTCCGCGCAGATGAAAAAATCTTTCGAATTAAATTCATTAAAAAATAATTTACACAGGTCATGAAAAAAAAATTACTCATTCTGATTCTTGGTTCAACATTTTTCATTGTGCATTGTGCATTTTCCCAGTCAGGTATGTGGACTTGGGTCAAAGGAAACGTGCCTCCATCCTTTGGGACAATGGGGATTTCCGATCCATCAAACAATCCTGTTGAGGTTTACGAGGGATGTGAATGGACAGACCACAACGGCAACTTCTGGGTATTCGGAAGTTCATGGGCAGAAACAAACACACTCTGGAAGTACAATCCAGTTACCAATGAATGGACCTGGATGAATGGAAGTCAGGCAAACAACGACCCTGGCAATTACGGTGTAATGGGTGTTCCCAGTCCACTCAATCAACCGCGCGGAAGAGGTTTCGGATGCCTTAGCTGGGTAGATAATAACAATAATTTATGGATGTTTAGCGGGTCAACCAATCCAAGTACCAACAACATGGACCTTTGGAAATACGACATCACCACCAATGAATGGACATGGATGAATGGCTCACAGGCTTTGTATGTAGCACCATCTTACGGCACCATGGGAGTGCCTGATCCAGCCAACTTTCCCGGAGGACGGTATGAAAGCAATGCAACATGGAGTGATTCAACAGGACTGCTCTGGCTTTTTGGAAGTGCATTCTTTGATGCTTCCGGTGCATTTCATACCCTCAACGATACATGGAATTACAACACCAATACCAATGAATGGACCTGGGTAAATGGCCCACAAGCTGTTGATGACCCGGGAAGTTATGGAACGCAAGGCGTCTCTTCTCCTTCGAATGTTCCTCCTGCGCGTGCATGCTACACCAATTTTAAAAGTACAAATGGAGAATATTATATTTTCGGAGGAAGAAGTCATTCAGGCGGCACGCTCAATGATCTTTGGAAATACAATCGTGGCAGCAATGAATGGACATGGGTAAGTGGTTCTCAGAATGGAACCGGCGCTGGAGTCTTCAGTAATGTTTGCGAAATGGATTCCAATGCAATTCCGGATAACAGGCAGGAGAACAGGGTTTGCTGGACAGATCAAAATGGAAGCTTCTGGTTGTTTGGTGGAATAAGCTCTGGCGACATGAATGACTTATGGAAGTATTGTCCTCCGACAAATGAATGGGCATTCATTAAAGGCAGTACTTTTTCAGGCGCAGCAGTAAATTATGGAACGCAAGGTGTGGCTGCTCCAACAAATGATCCCGGTGCACGCAATGGTTCACATTCATGGTATGACGGAAACAATAAACTTTATCTCTTCAGCGGTAATTCAAAACCCAATGACATGTGGATGTTTGAGATCGATGACTCATGTGCATTGTGTTTTTCATCTGCATTACCAGTAGCACTTTTCTCTGCACCGAATCACATTTGTCCGGGCACTTGTACCAGCTTTAACAACCTTTCTATCAACGGAACAACCTACCTGTGGTCATTTACCGGAGCTAATCCATCCACAAGCACTGATGTATCACCAACAAACATTTGTTATAATACACCCGGTACATATTCTGTAAGTCTCATCGCTACCAATGCAAATGGAGTTGATACACTTACACTGAATAATTTCATCACTGTTTATCCTTATCCGGCGCCACAGGGAATTGCCCAAAGCGGTGATACGCTATTTGCAAATGCAGGAGCAGTCAGTTATCAATGGTATCATGCAGGGATTCTTATACAAGGTGCTACAGATTATTATTATGTGGCGACAGAAGGTGGTGATTATAATATTGTTGCAACGGATGTAAACGGATGTGAGGTGGAAGCTGCGATATTTGATGTGATAGCGG
The DNA here is from genome assembly GCA_026391975.1 of Bacteroidota bacterium. Classification (GTDB taxonomy): domain Bacteria; phylum Bacteroidota; class Bacteroidia; order AKYH767-A; family 2013-40CM-41-45; genus JAPLDB01. Next base: position 3,524 of record JAPLDB010000101.1, read on the forward strand.
GAATACAGCCGCTCGTCAGTAGTCATTTCCCATTGGTTTATCCAAATCCGGTTGAAAACAAGTTGAATGTTGATAATAGACATCCCGATAGCTATCGGGGCACAATCACAGCAATTAAAATTTTCAATTTAATCGGAGAACAAATATTCGAGATTCGGCACAGTGCAGATTTCAATAGAAAGCTTATCGACATTGACGTTTCCCAACTTCCGGGCGGATTGTATTACATTGAAATTACGGCGGGGGAGAAAATATACAGAAATAAATTTATCAAATCTGGTGTTCACTAGACAAATTACAATTTCATTCTTCATGAAAAAAATTCTTCAACTTCTTTTACTTCTATCCTGTTTTTCGTCTCATGCGCAAATAGTTTGCATTTACTGTTACGATCAAAACGATTCCGTCAGCGATAACGTGAACAACCTGATCTTAAATGGAGGATTTGAAAACACCACCTGTGCATTTAACTCCAACTCCAATACTTTCTGTCCAAACTCAGCCAGCTACAATTGCGACATTGCTGACTGGACTTGTACAGGTGGCGGATCTGGCACTTATTCCTGTTTCTATGATAGTAATTTCTGGTATGTGGAAGAAGGAACTCACTCTGCATATTTTGGAAACTCATTTTGTCCTCCCTGCCCCACCGGAGATACTGCATGTCTTATCAATACAGATTGCGAAACAACAGGAATCCCTGCAGGCTATCCGTTGAATGGTGCTGCCTATGGAGGAGCGCTGGGAATTTCACTGGAACAAACGGTAAATGGACTTACGCCAGGCGCAACTTATGTTCTTGAATTCTGGGCAGGCGGAGAATCTTATGGAGGTGGTTTCCCTGATCCCGGATTGTTCGGAGTTGACATCGGATTTGGTTATACCTATCTGAGATGCCATCCAACGCAATCATATATTGGTATAGGTACCAGGTTCATTGTTGAATTCAATGCCACGTCAACATCACATACAATCAAGTTCACCAATTGGGGGCATATCTGTTATACATGCACAGAACTGGTTTTGGATGATGTTCGGTTATATACTCTGGCAGAATTGTCGCCGATTGTTCCGCCTTGCGCCGGCGCAAACGTTACAGTACTTTTCACAGCTCCCAATCACATTTGTCCGGGTACTTGCACAGGCTTCGTCAATCTATCAGTTAACGCAACTTCTTTTCTTTGGTCATTTCCGGGCGCGAATCCATCTGTAAGCACTGATGTGTCACCCACAAACATCTGTTATAACACACCGGGAACTTATGCTGTATCACTTATTGGCAGCAATGGCATTACGAGTGATACACTTACACTGAACAATTATATCACTGTTTACCCCTATCCTGCTCCGCAAGGAATTGCCCAAAGCGGCGATACACTTTTTGCCAATCAGGGTGCTATAAGTTATCAGTGGTTTCATGATGGAAATATTCTGAATGGCGCTACAAATTATTATTACGTCGCTATTGAGGGCGGAGATTACAATGTGGTAGCAACGGATAATAACAACTGCGAAGTGGAAGCTGCTATATTTGATGTGGTTGCAAGCGTTTCAGGTAATTCAACAACAAGAGGATTTTTAATCTATCCAAATCCGGTTTCCGATAAACTAAATATTAAGAATATAATTCCAGGAGGAGAAAAAGCAAAACTTGCAGTCTATAATGTGCTCGGAGAAAAAGTTTTGGAAAATTTTCTTGAGAATACCTCTATGCCGGTAACCGTAAATGTTTCATCACTTCCTCCATCGCTGTATTTCATTGAGTTGATCAGCGAAACAAAATCAGTGCGGTGCCATTTCACAAAAAAATAAATTGAAGTCATGCGAAAAATTCTATTTCTACTCTTCGCACTCTCACAATATCAGTTTACATTTTCCCAACCCGGAGAATGGACATGGATGCATGGAAGTTCAGCTCCGGGCGGCGCAGGAAACTACGGCACAATGGGCATACCCGCTCCGGCGAATGAACCTCCTGCAGTATATGAACCAATGGAATGGACTGATCTGAACGGAAATTTCTGGCTCTATGGAGGACGTTCTATCACCGGCGATTTTTTCAACGCGCTCTGGAAATACAATCCGGTCACCAATGAATGGGTTTGGGTTAACGGTCTTAACACTCCTAATGATCCTGGCAATTACGGAACACAGGGAGTTTCTTCACCATTGAACCGTCCACCATCACGCGGATGGGCAGCAGCGACATGGACTGACCTCAACAATAATCTTTGGGTCTTTGGTGGGGAAGTTGGTAGCTTTTCAGGATACAATGATTTATGGAAATACGATATTAATTTAAATGAATGGACATGGATGAAAGGATCAAATACAACAGGCGGTGCTGGTGTATATGGAACACAGGGAGTACCCGGCATTCTGAATAATCCCGGAGGGCGATGGGAGTGTGCCGGTTCATGGACTGACAATGCAGGAGACTTGTGGTTATTTGGTGGTTATAATGGTGCTCCATGGAATGATCTGTGGCGTTTTCAAATTTCTACCAACGAATGGACATGGATGAAAGGTTCACCATTCAGCGGAGCCACTTCAGTCTATGGAAACCTTGGAGTTGAAGACCCTGCAAATACGCCTTCTTCACGTGCCAGCTATTCGCGCTGGAAAGATTTAAATGGAAACCTCTGGCTTTTTGGCGGAGATATTTACGGCCAGAAAGATGATATGTGGAAATATAATCCGCTTACAAATAATTGGGCATGGATGAGCGGAGATACACTTCCTGGCGCGATCCCTAACCATGGAACTAAATGTGTGTCATCACCTTCAAATACGCCGGGAGACAGAATGGAAAACCGCGCCTGCTGGACTGATCAAAATGGAAATTTCTGGTTTATCGGCGGGAATGGCAGTGCAGGCCTTTATAATGATCTGTGGAAGTACTGCACAACCACCTATGAATGGACCTGGGTTTCAGGTGATACTTCCCCGAACGGACCAGGTAATTGGGGAACGATGGGCGTATCAAGTCCGCTTAATAAGCCGGATGCCAGGGCAGGATCATCTGCATGGTTTGATGGCAATGGCGGACTTTATTTTTTTGGCGGAAGCGCTGTGCCATATGCAACCACTTCCATGAATGATTTATGGAAGTTTGTGATAGATCCGTCTTGCGCATTTTGCAATTCTTTGCCATCGGCAATATTCAGCGCACCGAATCATATATGCCCGGGAACATGTACAGATTTTAACAACATATCTCTCAATGCAACTTCATTTTTATGGACTTTTGCAGGAGCAAATCCCTCAACAAGTACAGATGTTTCGCCAACAAACATTTGTTACAATACTCCCGGAACGTATACCGTAAGCCTGATAGCCACCAATGCAAACGGAAGCGATACTTTGACATTGAATAATTTTATCACAGTCTATCCATATCCTGCACCTCAGGGAATTGCCCAAAGCGGTGACACACTTTTTGCCAACCAGGGCGCAGTGTCTTATCAATGGTACCACAATGGAATCAGCATTCCCGGTGCAACAGATTATTTTTATGTAGCAACTGAAAGTGGAGATTTCAATGTAGTAGCAACCGATAATAATAATTGTGAAGTGGAGGCGGCGATATTTGATGTGGTGGCAGCAATAGAGCACGATGCCTATTGGGATGCAACAGGCAATATGAAGTTCGAATTTTATCCGAATCCGGCCAACGACCATATGACAATAAGTACACACCAGTTAAATGTCAATTCCATTTCAGTTTACAATGTGTTCGGTGAAAAAGTGATTGAGTCGATATTAGAAGAAGATAACACGCATGCAGAAATTAAGCTGGACCTATCATCGCTTAGTTCAGCATTCTATATCGCAAGTATCACAACATCTTCATGCGTTTATCAAATCAGGTTTATCAAACAATGAAAATGAGGAAAGCATTTTTTTTATTAATAATAATGCTGATATCATGCGGCAGCGGATATTCTCAAACTCCTCCGTGGCAATGGGGGCGCGATGCAGGCGGGGCAGGAAACGATCTTGGCAAAGCTATCTCTACTGATTCCAATGGCAACAGTTATACAACCGGCCGGTTCACTTCAACGTGTACATTTAATAGCCAAAGCCTGACAAGTTATGGAGGCCCTGATATTTATGTATCAAAATATGATTCTGCCGGCAACTGCCTTTGGGCGAAGCATGGAGGATCCTATGATGTAAATGATATTTATGGTGATGAAGGTGATGGAATTGATATTGATGCTAATGGGAACTGTTATGTAACAGGTAACTTTTACACGCAGGCAATATTTGGCCCATTTACACTCTCCTGCCCTACCGCACACAGGCAAATCCTCCTCGTCAAATACGATGCAAACGGAAATGAAATATGGGCAAGGCAGGCAACCTCAGGTTCGAATTGCTACAGCCGTTCAGTTGCAGTAGACAGTGTTGGAAATTCATATATCACAGGATACCTTGGTGGAGGAGTTACAACCTTTGGCACTTATACAGTGAATGGACCTGGTGCATTTATTGTGAAATATGATTCATCAGGAACACCTCTTTTTGCAACTAAACTTTGCACTAACGGAGGAATTGATGCCTATTCCATAGACATAGATCAGAGTGGAAACTCTTACATAACAGGTTACATACAGGGAACCGATATTATCAATGGACAAACTTTCACAAGTTCAGGTGACAGAGATGAATTCCTGATCAAGGTTGATGCTTCCGGAAATTTTCTCTGGCTAAGTCAGACACAAAGTATGCCCGGCACTTATGCTTACGGCTGGGGTGTTACAGTTGACAATGCCGGTGAGCCTGTTGTTACCGGGGACTATGATAATTATGTATTTGCCGGTACTTATCTCCTCTCAGGTGCCGGATGCATGACAATTAAATACGACACAGCGGGGAACCCACGCTGGGCAAAACAATCGGTCTCGTCAGCCGGTTTCTTCACCTCAGTAACAGGGTTGGCAATTACTTCTGACAATAACTATAACATTGTAATTACGGGAAACTATCGTGACACTGCCAGTTTTGACAACGTTGGGTTGCAAGATTACGGAAGTCAGGTCTTTGTTGTAATGTATGACTCCGCCGGAAACTGTACCTGGGCAACAGGTTCACGAGGTCAGAATAGCGGAGCTTATGGAAACGGAATAAGTAAAGACAATAACGGGAGCTATTACATTGCAGGGTATTATAAGTCGCCTCCTGTTTTTGGAAGTGATACACTTGGTTTTGCCGGTGGTGAAGATATTCTTGTTGCAAAACTTGGCGGCATACAGGCTTTGGCTGCCTTCGCCACTTCAGATGCAACTGTTTGCCCGGGAACTTGCATAAACTTTTCCAATCTTTCTCTCAATGCAACCTCCTACCAATGGAATTTTCCGGGTGGAATTCCTTCTTCCGGCACTGCTCCAAATCCTTCTAATATCTGTTACAATAGTCCGGGCAACTATGATGTCACACTCATCGCATCAAATGCAAACAGCAGCGACACATTGCTTTTCACAAATTATATTTCAGTATATCCTTTCCCTCCGGCTCAAGCCATCTTACAATCAGGGGATACGCTCTTCGCCAACCAGGGAGCTATAGCATATCAATGGTATTACAACACGAATATTATTCCAGGAGCAACGCTATATTATTACGTTGCTCCTCTAAATGGAGATTATAATGTAGTTGCTGTTGACGAAAATGGATGTGAAGTTGAAGCTGCGATTTTTGATGTGTTGGCGGAAATACAGTTGGCCGTTGGCAATAAACCGTTGGCAATTTATCCGAACCCTGTTGAAAGCAAGTTGACAATAGAAATTAGACAAGACACAATCACTGCAATTAAAATTTTCAACTTAATCGGAGAAAAAATAATCGAGATCCAACACA
>JAPLDB010000083.1 GCA_026391975.1 Bacteroidota bacterium
AAGTATTTATACTGATGCCATAAATTTCCTTAATGATAGGGATGAGCAATTAGTTTTTGAAATTGTGACAGATAGTAAGTAACTCAATCAATAAAAAATTAGCAGTTGCAGATGTATTTTATAAAAACTTATAAATCATCTTTAAATAACCACAAAAAAATAGAAATGAAAATATTCTCACCCCATCTTCATTTCCTTATCTACCTTTGCACCGGTTACTCAAAAAATGAACAACGAATAACTATTAACGAATAACGATTCATGTATTTCCTCTTCCTTAACCTCGGTGCCGGCGAAATCATGGTGATTGCGCTTTTTGTACTGATGTTTTTCGGCAGCAAACAAATTCCTGAACTGATGCGGGGTTTGGGCCGTGCTACCCGCGAATTCAAAGATGCAATGAACGGTATTGAAAGGGAAGTGCGCAGTGCTGTGAATGAGAACATGGCTGAAACGAAGAAAGAAACACCCTTGCCACCGGCAGGTACACAACAAACCGCTGCTTCGCAAACGATCGCTCCTCCTGCGATAGAGAACGATAAACCTGCTGAATAAAAATAATTTTAGTGAGTCCTCTTTTTGTGCTTGCGGCCTTCAGGTTGTGCTCAGGATTTAATAAATTTTCCGCGCAGCGTTTTTGTATTGCCTGTAATTTCAATCCAATACATTCCGGAAGATAGAAATGTAACATCGAATGATATTTCCTGATTTTTGCTGTCAGGGTTTTCCTGCACAGAAAATACTTTATCGCCAATCATATTATAAACCGAAATCTCAATGGCTGTTCCATTTGTGACTTGTGACTTTTGAATTTTGACTTCGTCACTGACCGGATTCGGGTACAAATGTACTCCCTCTCCTTCGGAGAGGGCAGGGGTGAGGCCCGCTATCACATCAAAAACCGCTGCCTCCACTTCACATCCATTTCCATCTGTCGCCACCACATTGTAATCGCCTCCATTTGGAGCCACATAAAAATAATTTGTTGCTCCGGGAATAAGCGCTCCATTGTAATACCACTGGTAACTCACCGAGCCCTGGTTCGAAAACAATGTGTCACCGCTTTGCATGATTCCCTGCGGAGCAGGATATGGATACACAGTGATAAAATTATTCAGTGTAAGCGTATCATTCGTGATTGCATTGGTAGCAATTAGTTGTACAGAATAGGTCCCCGGAGTATTGTAACAGACCGTAGAAGGATTAACATCTGTGCTTGTAGAGGGTGTTGCACCGCCAAATGACCACAGGTAAGAAGTTGCGTTCTGTGACAGATTGGTAAAGTCTGTGCAAGTGCCCGGACAAATATGATTGTCAGCAGTTGTGAAAACAGCAATGGGGAACATTCCACAAGGATCCATAGTGACTACAATGGTATCACTTGATGTTCCGCAGAATCCCTGGTTTGTGGAAATGTAGGTTCCGGAATTTTGAACTGTAATTTGTTGCGTTGTTTCGCCTGTACTCCAGCTGTATGATTGAAATCCATTTCCTGCAAATAGAATCGCCGAGTCACCAATGCAAACAGTAAGTGAATCATCGCCAAGATCGGTTATTGTTTCAGCGCAGAGATTTAGCACCATGCCTGATCCATTGAAAGAATGAATGATAAGGTATTCGTCACCGGCCTGTGCAGGCGTAGCAGTAAAAGAGAACTGATGTGTTTCCCATGCATATCCAGCAGGAATAAAATCCCCGACATAATTTCCAGTGCTGAATCCTGTTGCGTTTGTGTAAACTGAAGGCGCAAAGGCGCCATTGCTTCCCAGTCCAACGCTTACATAAGTAAAGAAAAAGTGATAGGTGTTACCGGCGATGAGGGGAGGTGAAAATTTCAATCCGTATCCTTCTCCACCTGTGGTCCACACCGCTGAATCTCCCATCCATATCGCCCTCACCGGTGGCGTATTGCAGGGAGGAGGGAGGTTCACGTTTGCGCCTGACCACGCTCCGTTCCATACAGCACCGGTCCATTCCATGAGGTCGGCATCATTGGCATTTACGAGTGTTGCAGAGCCAAAAAATGTTGTTGATGGAGTAGCTGAAGTATAGCATGAATCAAGAATACTTTGTGCGTTGGATTTACAAATAAACAGGACAAAAAGAACGGCTAATAATGACAATACTTTTTTCATGAAAAGTCGCGTTTATTTTTTCTGAAATTTGAAATGAATTATTTTTTCACCTGTATTAAACTCAAGCAAATACAATCCGGAACTAAGCGAAGAGACATCTAAGGTGATGTCCTGACTCGGATCATTTGGTTCTGCAAAACTGGAGAAAACTCTTTCACCGAGCACACTATATATCGAAATCTCAACGGTCCGAGGGACTCCTTGCGGAGCTGTTTCGCTTTTAACTTTTGACTTTTGAATTTTGACTTTATCCTTGACCGGATTCGGGTACAAATGTACTCCCTCTCCTTCGTAGAGGGCAGGGGTGAGGCCAGCTACTACATCAAAGATCACCGCTTCCACTTCGCAGCCATTTCCATCAGTCGCAACCAGATTGTAATCGCCTCCATTCGGAGCCAAATAAAAATAATCTGTGGCACCTGAAATAACTACTCCGTTGTAATACCACTGATAACTGACTGCTCCCTGGTTGGCAAATAATGTATCGCCAACTTGCATGATACCCTGTGGCAATGGATAAGGGTATACAGTAATGTAATTGTTCAGCGTGATGGTATCGCTTCCCAAAGAATTTGATGCGATGAGCGAAACAGCATAGCTGCCTGGAGTCGGGTAGCAGATATTGGAAGGATTTTCGGAAGTACTTGAATCGGGACTGGCCCCCGGAAATGTCCATATGTATGAAGTTGCATTCAGCGAAAGATTGGTGAAATTAGTGCACGTGCCGGGGCAAATATGATTTACCGAATTAAACAGCGCAACAGGAGGCAAAATGCCAGAAGAGAAACCGAACATCGGCCTTGCTGTAGTTGCTGATGCATTGGAAGAAGTATCGGCATCAGCATACTGAACTATCGGTACACCTCCATTATCAGCATAAAAAGGATCAGGATATGAACAACTGGTATAGCGAATCTGAACCACAAGATTATCCGTTCCATTATAATTGAAAGTGCTGATCGGAATTCCACTCCATTTATCAGCAGGAACATTCCATGTACCGGGCAAAGTATTGTAAACATATAGAGGAACGCTTAAAACTACTTGTGGAACTCCTGAATTAAAATTAGCGGCAAAGTTGGGTATGGGTACAGAGAGGGTAGAATGCCCGATGGTTATTTCAAGATTTGCAATGGACATAGATGATGAAGTATTGCTCCTGAAATATATTGAATCGAATGTTAGAGCACCATTGACTCCCGAAGTCATTGATGCGAGCTCTGACTGTGTATAAATGAAAATAAATTTTTTGCAAACGCCATCATTAAAAAAAAGATTGTTGACTCCTACATTCCCGGGAATATGATAATAATGTTGAGGCGTTTGTGGGAATAACTGTAAACCTGAGAATAAAAAGAACAGAATGGAAATTGTTATTTTTAATGACATACTATCTTTTGATAAAAGGTGCACGGAAAATATTTTCATTGAACGAAGCTTCAATCCAATACATCCCGAAGGAGAGAAATGTAACATCGAATGATATTTCCTGATTTTTGTTATCAGGATTTTCCTGCCCAGAAAATACTTTATCGCCAATTATATTATAAATAGAAATCTCAACGGTCCGAAGGACTCCTTTCGAAGCTGTTTCACTTTTAACTTTTGTCCCGATAGCCATCGGGATTTGAATTTTGACTTTATCATTGACCGGATTAGGGTACAAATGTACTCCCTCTCCTTCGGAGAGGGCAGGGGTGAGGCCCGCAACCACATCAAACACCGCGGCTTCCACTTCGCATCCGTTTCCATCAGTCGCCACCACATTGTAATCACCTCCATCCGGAGCCACATAAAAATAATCTGTAGCACCTGAAATAATTACTCCGTTGTAATACCACTGATAACTGACTGCTCCCTGGTTTGCAAATAATGTATCGCCAACTTGCATGATACCCTGCGGAGGTGGGCTTGGATAAACTGTTATATAATTCGCAAGGAATAATGTATCACTTGAGTTAGTGTTTGATGCGATCAGTTCAACATCATACGTTCCGGGAGTATTATAACAGATGCCGGTTGGATTAACATCTGTACTCGTCGAAGGCGTTGCTCCTGCAAAACTCCATAGATAAGTTATGCCATTCAGGGATAGATTGTTGAAGTCAGTGCAAGTGCCGGGGCAAATGTGATTCGGCGCATTGAAAAGTGCAACAGGAACGGAAATACAAGCGGCACAAGTGCTGTCAATTTTAAATCTCCAAAGATCATTGCATGGCCCCGTTGCTGAGTTATATCCGCCAAACATATAGAGGTTGCCGTTGTTGTCGATACCGCCGATGGAACCAAATCTTCCATCCGGTTTATTCGCAGGACTTGAAACACCCATCGTTCCCCAGTTTCCCGGAGCATTGGTTACATTATCTCCGCTCACCCATGTCCATTCATTTTTTGTTACGCAATATTTCCAGAGATCATTTCTGACAACACTTACAGATGTATTGTCTCCGCCACCGAACAACCAGAAGTTTCCTTCATTGTCTGTCCAGGACGTACGGTTTTCCCAGCGTGCACCGGGAACATTCAGACTGTCTGTTAAACACTTTGTTCCGTAAACACCTGATGCGCCTGCCGTGTTGCTTCCTGAAATCCACGCCCAGCTATTTGTGGACGGATTGTACCGCCAGAGGTCGTTGTAAGATACTGTTGCACTTCCACCAAACAACCAAAAATTTCCCGCAACATCTTTCCATTTAGCATAGCACATTCTGGCGCCGGGTGTATTCAATGGATCTTCTATTCCTTTCGTACCATATACCGCAGGCATTCCTGTCGACTGTGAACCCTGCATCCAGGTCCATTCATCTGTTGCAATATGGTAACGCCAGAGATCATTCAACATGCCACCAAGTGTTCCGCCAAATAACCATAGATCACCGGCTGCATCGGTCCATGTTACTGACGTTTCCCATCTGCCGGAAGGATTGTTTAATACTGATGGCACTCCCTGTACTCCATAAGTTCCTGTGTTGCCGGGTGTATTCGGACCTTTTATCCATGTCCATTCATTTGTTACAACATCAAACTTCCAGAGATCATTGTAGCCGCTATAACCACCAAACAACCAAAGGTTGCCCTGGTTGTCTGTCCATGATGGTGTGCTGGCCCTGCTTGGCGGATTATTGGTAGGAGATGAAATTCCCATTGTACCGTAGTTTCCCGGATCATTGATCACTCCCGGACCTTTCATCCAGGTCCACATGTTAGCTACCGGATCATATTTCCAAAGGTCATTGTAAAAATTCGCAGCTGTGTATCCTCCGAATGTCCAGAAGTTTCCATTCGGGTCACTCCATTCGCATGCTTCATAAACTCCCGGTGGTTCATTGGTTGGACTTGGAACGCCCTGCACCCCATAGTTACCGGTGCTGAAAGGTGCAATGCTTCCATGCATCCATGTCCACTCTCCTGCTTGTGCGATCGCAAAAAGAAAACTGCAAAATGAAAATTGAAAAACAACGATCAATTTCAGGAGGGCAGACTTTCTCATTTTGATTTAGACTTTATTACTGCATACTTAATTGCCGGAAGATTTTATGAATTTGCTGCGTAGCGACTTAGTATTGCCTGTGACTTCAATCCAATACATACCGGAGGAGAGAATAGTAACATCGAATGTTATTTCCTGATTTTTGCTGGCAGGATTTTCCTGCATAGAAAATACTTTTTCGCCAATCATATTATAGATTGAAATTTCAACGGCTGTTTCACTTTTAACTTTTGTCCCGATAGCCATCGGGATTTGAATTTTGAATTTATCCTTGACCGGATTAGGGTACAAATGTACTCCCTCTCCTTCGGAGAGGGCAGGGGTGAGGCCCGCTACCACATCAAAGATCGCTGCTTCCACTTCGCATCCGTTTGCATCTGTTGCCACCACATTAAAATCGCCTCCATTCGGAGCCACATAAAAATAATCTGTAGCACCCGGAATGAGTGTTCCACTGTAATACCACTGATAACTCACAGACCCCTGATTGGCGAAAAGTGTATCCCCGCTTTGTGCAATTCCCTGAGGAGCAGGATATGGATAAATGGTGATGAAATTATTTAATGTAAGTGTATCGCTGCCCACTGAATTGGTTGCAATAAGAGATACGGCATAAGTTCCGGGCGAATTGTAACAAATATTGGTCGGGTTCATATCAGTACTGGTGGATGGATTCGCTCCGGCAAAAGTCCACAGGTAAGTTGTACCATGTTGTGAATGATTTGTAAAGTCTGTGCAGGTGCCCGGGCATAAATGATTCGGGGATGTAAACAATGCCACCGGTGTCAGCGGTGTAAGTCCGCTGATTGCATTGGGCAGACCAATGTTTGTTGTGTTGTTCAATGTAAAACCATTGCGTACGTAATTGCAACCAATACCTAGCACATCGGGATCATTGATCACGCCAAGTGATGTACTGCCGGAATGGGAAACGTAAATTTTATTATCGCTTGCGATCTGGATGGCGCCGGAGCGTTCGGTAGCATCATCATCCAGCACAGTTCCTGTCGCAACAATTGCTGCAGTACTTCCTGCAAGCATGTCAAACTGAAAAAGTTTTGACGGAACATAGTCACCGCTCATCATGTAAAGCACATTACCGGTAGCGGAAAATTCCACTCCATACATTACATCTTGTGCCGGTGCTGTATAAGTAGCAGGATTTGAAACCATTCCTGTTGCAACATCAAAGTCGGCAATTTCTCCTGCATATTCGTCGTACATCGCTCTGGCAATGTGTGTTCCGGCAGGCGAAATTTTCATGCAGCCGATAAAACTATCGAATGCTGAATACAACGGACCCACATTTGAAATGACAGGCGCTCCGACTCCGGCTGCCGTGAGCGGGTAGGAGTAGTATGCATTTGACGTGCTGCTCGGACCATGAGATACAATCCAGAAACCGGTGCCTGCAGCATTTCTGATGCCGGTAACTTTTTCGTCACAGGCAGTGAGCAGTTGTACGTTCTTTACTGCTGAGACATCTCCAAGACCTCCGTTCAATGTCATGTCAACGATGGAATACCTTAATCCGTCTGATCCAACAAAACCATCGGTGGTAAAAATGTAGTACTGGTTGCTATTTGCGGGATCACTTACGATGAGGGCTGATTGCGTTGATGAATAGTCCCCGAGCAATCCTGTGCCGTTGGGCATTATACTATGTGTCTGATCATACACCGTTTGACCATCAGTATAAAAGAGCAGATTTCCGGCCCCGTCACTGATGGAAGAACATCCTTCGTTGGTATTCAGCATTCCGCCGTTTAAGTTTACCGGACTGCCGCTTACAAAACTTACACCGGCATTGGATCCAAAATACCAATTATCGAATTCATGTTGTGCAGATAAAGTTTGTACGCTCAGTATGCTGAGTACGAGTAGAAGTTGTTTCATAAAGGTTTGAAATTGTTTTCTCAAACCTACACGATTTTTGCTGAAAAGGCAACTGTTTGTAAAAAAAGTAGTGCCGGCGTTTATCTATTTTCTAAGGAAATCAATGAGATCTGCCGGCTAATAAAACAGGTAAATAACGCTTGATAAAAAAAACGGTACTTAAAAAGCAAGGTAGAAAGGAGCCCTTTTCAGGGAGATGCAGTTAGCCTTAAAACGAAACCGTCTTTTCGGCAGTTTCATGCTCGACAAGGCGGATGAACCCCTTGGCTGAATCGCTGCCTTTAATGGCCTCAATATTCAGGTATGCCTCGAGGTCAAATTCAAACTGGGCTTTGCCGCTACCATCACTCTTCTTGGTGACATTGATATTGGATTGAACCCCCGTTTGCTGACTATGCGATGTGTCCTGCCAAAGCCTGACATTTACATTTGCAACAGGCCTGCCAACAGTATCAACAACAGTGATAATGGCAATGGTAGGCCCTGATTTCTTACAAGAGAAAAAAGTCAATAACGTAAATGAGGCAAGCACCAAAAGAGCTGTCCATTGTCCGTTTTTCTTATTCATATTCATCATAATAGGTGGTTAAATTCCGGTCTTTGATTTTATACTCAATTCAACAGAAAAAGATATCTATCGCGGCATTTAGATTTACATCCTGAATCCCATATATTTGCCCCGCCAAAAATCAAAAGCAAAAATATAAATATTCCGCCATGTCTAAAACATTTATTCTAACAACAATTTCAATGGTTCTGTGTTTAGGGCTCTCCGCACAGAAAAAGGATGTTAATCCATTGGTTCCGGCTGAGCATATTGTTCAGATTACTACCGATTTCGGAGTTATGAAAGTGAAACTCTACAATGAAACCCCCAAAAGCCGTGATAACTTCGTTAAGCTGGTTCAGGATGGTTTTTATGATAGCCTGCTTTTCCACCGTGTGATCAAGGGATTCATGATCCAGGGCGGTGACCCTCAATCCAAGAATGCTGCACCGGGAGTACCGCTGGGAAATGGCGATGTCGGATATACCATTCCGGCCGAATTCAATGATTCCCTCTTTCACAAGAAAGGAGCATTGTGTGCAGCCCGTACTGAGAATCCGGAGAAGGCAGGCAGCGCATGCCAGTTTTACATCGTTCAGGGAAAAACATTGTCAGATGCTGAGCTTGATCAATTCGAACAGAATGTAAACAGGGGAACACGTATGCAAGGTGCATTTCAGCAAATTATCAATGACCCTGCAAATGCTGCGTTGAAAGAAAATTTTGTGCGGATGCAGCAAACCAATCAGCGCGACAGTTTAAATGCCCTCGTTCAAAGTACGATCCAGCCGATGATAGATGCTAAAGTAAAACCATTCAAATATTCTGCAGCACAACGGGAAATTTATAAAACAATTGGCGGTACACCTTCGCTTGATCAGGGTTATACTGTGTTTGGCGAAGTGATAGAAGGTCTTGATGTGATTGATAAAATTGCTGCTGTGCAAACAGCTCCGGGCGACAGACCTGTGGCTGATGTAAAGATGACGATGAAGCTAATCAAGTAAGAGTTCGAATAGCTTTTGTTCGAATAGCGAAAGCTTGCGAATATTCGAATATCAAATCATAGGAATTGAGCTTTTGGAGTTAAATGTACGATATCCATGCTGCTGTCGCTTTTCGTAAATTCGTATCGTTTCGCTATTCGAACAATATAATATGGAACAGAAGATAAAAAAGTTGATTTCAGAAGTTGAAAGCTTCACTGCATCTGTAAAAGATGATGTGGAAGCATTCCGCCTGAAGTACCTTTCGAAAAAAGGGATCATTCCTTCGCTCTTCGGGGAGATGAAAAATGTTTCTCCGGAGGAAAGGAAAAACTTCGGACTGCTTGTCAATGACCTGAAGAATAAAGCAGAAGAAAAACTGAACAGCTTCCGTGAATTGCTTGAATCCTCCGAAGGTCAAAAAGAAGTTCCTGATCTTTCTCTTCCCGGCGAACCCAAAAGCCTTGGAGCAAGGCATCCGATTTCTATCGTTCGCCGGCGCATACTTGAAATATTTTCACACATCGGATTTACGGTTGAATATGGTCCTGAGATCGAAGACGACTGGCACAATTTTACTGCATTGAATTTTCCGGAGAACCATCCTGCCCGCGATATGCAGGATACTTTTTTTATCCGCAGCGGTGAGTCCAGCAAAGATGATATTGCATTGCGTACGCATACCTCATCTGTACAGGTACGCATCATGGAAACGCAAAAGCCACCTATCAGGATCCTTGCCCCTGGCCGTGTGTACAGGAATGAAGCAATTTCTGCAAGGGCACATTGTTTTTTTCACCAGGTGGAGGGATTGTATGTAGACGAAGGCGTTTCATTTGCTGATCTCAAGCAAACACTGATGTATTTCGCTAAAGAAATGTTCGACGCTGATACAAAGATCCGACTGCGTCCGAGTTATTTTCCATTCACCGAACCTTCAGCAGAAATGGATGTGTCGTGCAACATCTGCAGCGGTAAAGGATGCAATGTTTGCAAATACACAGGATGGCTTGAAATTCTTGGCTGCGGAATGGTAGATCCAAACGTTCTGGAAAATTGTAAAATCGATTCGAAAAAATATACCGGTTTTGCTTTCGGTATGGGCATTGAGCGTATTGCCATGTTGAAATACAACATCAACGACTTGCGTCTTTTTTCAGAAAATGATGTCCGGTTCCTGAAGCAGTTTATTTCTGCTTAGTACATCCTCACATCTTCCCATCCTCCCATCCTCACATCTTCACATCTTCCCATCCTCCCATCCTCCCATCCTCACTTCTTCACATCTTCCCATCTTCAAATCCTCTTCCCGTCTTCAAATCAAATAGCCGCTTTCAACTCCACCATCGCCTGATTGCAAAGCACAGTGAACTCCTCAAGCATTTTCGGAAGACTTTCTACGTCAATTTTCTCAGCAGCATGCCTTTCAATTTTTTTGATCATGTCTTCTCCTGCCTTAATACCCATATAGGTGATCTGCGGTTTGAGCGCGTGAGCCGTGCCTCGCACTGAATCGTAATTGCCTGAAGCAAGATGCGTTCTCATAAGTTCAAGTTGTCCCGGACACATCTGTAAAAAAATGCCGATGTACTTTGCTATTTTATCTTTATTGCCTCCTGTAAAGGATTGTAAAAAAGTGAGGTCAATTGTTGGGGTGTCTGACATGATTGTTAGTTTTTTTGAATGATTATTTTTTTAATGATCTCAGAGGTGGAAGTGGTGAGTTTGAGGAAGTAGATTCCGGAAGGCAGTTGTGAAACATCGAGGTCGATAGGCTCCCGATAGCTATCATTAGGCAAGGAAACAGCCAAAACCATTTCACCAAGCAGATTATTAATGGAGATTGCACTAATTGTATATTGTCTACTGTCTACTACCAACTTGCTGCTTGCCGGAATTGGATACACTTCAATTTCTTCTTCATTATTGTCAGATACTTGTATGTACAAACAAGCATCCTCCGCATTCAAGTTCCATACAAGGGAATTTGAAACAACGATGTTTTCAGAAATGCCTTGCGTTTGTGTGAACGCCAGCGTTTGTGTAATAAAATTTGTCGTGTCAATTAGCGGATGCGCATTCTGCTCATGGCAACCGCTGTATCCTGAAGAATCAGTACGTATCAGCATCATTTGTGTGCTGTCTGTGGTATTCGTGTAACTTGTAGTGAAGCCCGGCATCAGGTAGCCGCCGTCATCCATTTTCGAAAAGTGAAATGCTTCGTCCTGCGCACCGTCACCATATGTGCGTGTCCAGAGTGTGTCTCCGGCAGCATCCACCTTCATCAGGAAAATATTTGTGCTGTCATCTCCTCTGTCATTAGACTGAATATCAGAAATTGATTTGCGCAGACTAAAATCATTTGCGTGTATTTTTTTTGTTGCAGATTCTTGTCTTGCCAATCTCATATTATGCCCGTAACCAAGGCTGTTTGAATATCCTGATACTACGATTGAGCCATCGTTGTTCTCTCTTGCAGTATAACCCGCATCAGTCTTCGCGCCGCCATAAGTTTTTCCCCAGATGATGCTTCCGGATGTATCTGTCTTCATCAGTAAAATATCAAAATCACCTTGTCCGAAGCTGATGGTAGAACCGCTGATCAGGTAATTGCCATCCTGAAGTTTTATGATCCCCGCACCTTCATCCCAAAGGGATTCTCCGTAAGATTTTGTCCAAAGCAAGTTTCCCTGTGAATCAGTTCGCATCATCAGAATATCTGATTCTCCTAGTGTCTGTGTAAATGTTTTGCCGATGATAACAAAACCGCCATCGGAAGTTTGCAGCATTTCAACGCCCTGGTCATCTCCGTTGCCGCCATAGGTTCTTGTAAATAAAGTATCTCCGTTTGAATCAGTCCGGATGAGCAATACACGCTTCAATCCTGTTTCGCGTGTGTAGCCGGTAATTGCATAACCATTGTCTGATGTTCTGATAATGGCACTTGCAACATCAAGATCTGCCGTAGAAAAAGTTTTTGACCATTGCATTGATCCCATGCTGTCTGTTTTGAAAAAGTACAGATCATCAAGCGTATTTCCATTGTAACTTTTTGTGGAACCTGCATACACCAGGCCACTGTCTGAAGACAATGTCATTGCCCCGGCAACATCATAATTCACTCCGCCAATGGCATGCGCCCAGATGACTTCACCATCATCATCCAGTTTCATGATCACAGGGTCAGCGGATCCGCTTCCGGTGGAAGTTGTTGCGCCGAGATAATAGATCCCTCCGCCGGGACAGGGAAAAGCCACAAGAGAAATTTCCTGATTAATGCCACCATAAAAATGCTGAAATGCCTGTTGTGAAAACCCGCTCCTGCCTAAAGATAAAAAGCAGAGAAAAAAAAATAAACGCGGTAAAAATTTTGTCATGCACTTATTTGCTTTTTCCTGACAGTAAGCTGGGCGATCTTGTTCAACAGATCCTGCTGCGAGAATGGTTTTGAAATGTATTGATCCATACCTGACTCAAAACACTTTTCAACTTCATCGTTGGTAACATTGGCCGTCATTGCCATGATCGGAACATTCCGTTTGGGTTTATCGAATGTGGTTCTGATTTTCTGCGTCGCTTCAAAACCATCCATCTCCGGCATCTGGACATCCATCAGGAGAATATCATAGTCCTTAGCCCGCAGCATGTCCAATGCAACTTTTCCGTTTTCTGCCACATCAATATTTATATCCTTGATAAGATCGGTCAATGTATCAACTGCTACCATTTGGTTAAACGGATTGTCTTCAACCAATAGGATATTCAGGCCCTTAAGTTCTTCAGGGTTTGCATCACTTTCGTGAATGATTGCTTTGCCTACATCTTCTGCTTTACCGATTGGGTAAGTGAGATGGAATGAGAAGGCAGTGCCTACTCCCATCGTGCTTGTAACGTGAATGGCGCCACCCTGCAATTCAATGAGTTGTTTTGAAATTGTAAGACCCAGTCCTGTTCCTCCATATTTACGTGTGGTATCACTGCTGGCCTGCGAAAAGCTTTCAAATATTTTTCCGAGTTTCTCTTCAGCAATTCCAATACCTGTATCAATGACTGAAAATTGAATATCGGCATTTTCATCGGTTTTGTTTTTCAAGGTAACCTGTATTGTTACGCTTCCCTTTTCCGTAAACTTAAGTGCATTTCCGCTCAGGTTAATGAGTACCTGTGTCAGCCGCACCGGATCACCGATAAGTGCCTTCGGCACATCTTCTTTTATGTCTAATTTGAATTGCAGATTTTTTTCTTCTGCCCTGAAAAGCAATGTGTGGTAAGCAGTATCAAGTACATCGCTGACAAGAAAAGACGTTTGTTCAAATTCCATTTTCCCGGCTTCGATCTTTGAAAGGTCGAGGATGTCATTGATAATGACAAGCAGGTTTTCAGCAGACTTGCGGATGACGTTCAGGTATTTTTTCTGTCCGTCATTCATTGGGGAATTCACAAGTAAGTTTGTAACACCTACAATTGAATTCATCGGCGTGCGAATCTCATGACTCATGTTTGCAAGGAACTGCTGTTTGAACCGTTCGGAGTTCTCTGCATGTTCCTTGTCGCGGATGGCAGAGTCTAACCGTTCGCGCGCAAGCACGCCTTGCTTGAGGAGGTTGAGTTCGGAAAGTGTTTTGTTAATGGTTGCTTCCAGGTCGCCAAAGTCAATTGGCTTAGTGATAAAATCAAAAGCGCCACGGTTCATAGCAGTCCTGATGTTTGCCAGATCTCCATAAGCACTCACCACAACGGCCTTGTAAAAATGATGAAGTTTCTTGATGTTCTCCAGCAATGTAAGTCCATCCATGATAGGCATATTGATGTCCGTAAGTACCACATCATAGCCGTCAGGAAGTGACTGGAGTTTTTTCAATGCTTCCTCTCCGTTGCTGGCAAAGTCGAAAATGATCTCATTGTTCTTTATGCGATGCCGAAACCGTTGCCTGATCAGGTGCTCCAGATCCGGTTCATCGTCAACCACTAATATTTTTGCTGGTACAAGGGTATTCATGTCTTAGTTATTATTGTCACAAACCTACATGATTTTTCGCAAAAATCGGCATGATGAGCAAAAATCAGGGTAAACCCTGAGAATTTGGATTGAAAATAATTTTCGCTTAATGTGGGATTTATTTCAGAAAATTCAAGCCACGAATTGCACTAATTTACACTAATCAATTGCCGGATTTATACTTCGTGTTAATTAGTGATCCCGATGGCCCCGCCTGAATGACGTAGTCGGGCAGCTATCGGGATGGTGGCTCTGTATTTTTTATTTTCAATATATTTGAGTGAAGGATTGCCACGAATTTGCACTAATTAATTACCGGATTTATGCTTCGTGTAAATTAGTGAAATTAGTGGCTACGATGTTCTCTTTTCTACTCGGGATCAGGAATTTTGGAGTTTCAGGATTTTTTCCTTGAGTAACACAAAATCCACCGGTTTGGTCAAAAAATCATTTGCGCCGATCTCCATCGCTTTGCCGTAATTGCTGTCATCGCCATAGGCAGTAACCATCATTACGCGCAACAACGGAAATTCAGTCCTGATGATACGCAGCAATTCCAGTCCTGTCATCCCCGGCATATTGATATCGCTGAGAACAAGCACCAGGTCAAAGGGATGAAGTGAACGGAGGTATGCTACAGCATCTTCCCCGTTGAAGGCGAAGTAGAAATCAAATTCTCCGCTCTTTAATTCTTTTCTGAATTTCTGACGGAACAGGAGTTCAACATCCTGTTCGTCGTCGACGATCATTATTTTTGTCATGGTATTTTATGCTGAAGGCAATTCAATAATAAACTCTGTAAACTCACCCGGCTTGGATTCCACGCGCAAATCCCCGCCGTGGCCTTTGGTGATGATGTCGTAGCTGATGCTCAGTCCCAGTCCAGTTCCCTGTCCAGTGGGTTTGGTGGTAAAGAAGGGTTCGAATATTTTTTCTTTGATGTCCTGAGGAATTCCTTTGCCGTTGTCACGTATGGCAATGCCTACTTTATTTCCTGATTGATAGGTGCGCACTTTTACGATGAGTTTAAAATTTTCTCCTTCGGATTTTCTTCTGTCTTCAACAGCATAAAATGCATTGTTGAAAATGTTTAGCACCACGCGGCTGATGTCCTGTGGAATGACCTTCACTTTTGGTAAATCTTTGCCAAGGTCTTTTTCAAGGTTGCAGTTAAATCCTGAATCCTTCGCGCGCATGCCATGGTATGCAAGGTCTACAAACTCGGTCACCAGTTTGTTAATGTCTGTGACCTGCTTTTCCGAAACGCCCGACCGGCTGTGCATCAGCATTCCTTTTACAATGCTGTCGGCACGTTTGCCATGATGAACTACTTTTTCAAGATTAAGCTTTACGTCGCTGATCAGCTCCTTTTGCTCAACAGGATCAGTGGAGGTTTCCACCTCTTCAAGCATCTCAATGGAAGATTCTGAAAAATTATTGACAAAGTTGAGCGGGTTCTGAATTTCATGTGCTATGCCTGCAGTGAGTTGTCCAAGCGATGCCATCTTCTCACTTTGTATCAGCTGGTCCTGCGTAGAGCGGAGGTTCGTCATGGTATCTGTCAGCTCTGAATTTTTTTCTGAAAGCTCATGTGTTCGCAGTGTTACTTTTTCTTCCAGCAGTGTGGTTTGCTTCCTCAAAGAACGCGTGCGGTATCTGATATATCCTAAGATGATGAAAGCAATGAGCAGCGCCGTGGCAGTCATAAACCACCAGGTTTTCCAGAATGGTGGTGTGATGGTAATGGCAATAGCAATGCCTTCTTCATTCCAGTAGCCGTCATTGTTGCAGGCTTTCACACGGAAAGTATAATGACCGGGATCAAGATTGGTATAGGCTGTATAATGACGTGTGCCGATGTAATGCCAGTCATCGTCAAGTCCGTCAACCTTGTATGCATACCGGTTTTTTTCAGGGAAAAGATAATTGAGCGCCGCATATTCAAAGGAGAAGGAATTCTGGTCGTAATTGAGCAGCATGGTTTTTTCGCTGGTAATGAGCGTGTCCATGCGCTGTGGTTTTTCAAAAAGGTAAAAACGGGTGATAACAATCGGCGGAATGAAAGAGTTGTCTTTGATATTGTCAGGATTAAAAACATTCAACCCGTTGCTGCCGCCAAAATACAGCCATCCGTCTCTTCCTTTGTAGCAGGCGTTCTCGTTGAATTTATTCTGCAGTCCGTCTTCAACTTTGTAGGTGCGTGAGGTGAGCACAGCATCACGAACGTCTTTTGTTTGTGTGCTGAATTTACAAATGCCGTTGTTGGTACTGATCCATAAATTTCCTTTTTCGTCTTCCAGTATGCCATTGATGATGTTGTTTGGCAGTCCTGCACTTTCAGTATAGGAAATAAAATTTCCTGCTGATCTTTCAAATGCATCCAGTCCACCACCATAAGTGCCGATCCACATTGTCCCTTTTGAATCTTTATGCAGGCAATGAATAAAATTACTGGAAATGCTTTTCGGGTTTGCAGGATCGTTTTTATAGGTTGTGAATTTTCCGATGGAAGGATTGAAGATGCACATTCCGCCACCGTAAGTAGCCATCCACACGCTGCCATCAGCATCCGTAATAACATCCATCACCACATTGCTGCTGATGGATGTGGGATCGGATGGATTGTTCAGATAGGATGAAAATTTCCCTGTGTGAGAATCAAATTTATTCAAACCGCCACCATAGGTACCAATCCACAATTCGCCGGCTTTGCCAACTGAAAGACTCCTGATGGCATTGCTGCCCTGTGAATTATCATTGTTCCTGTAAACTGTTGCCTTGCCTGATTTTTTTTCAAGGGATACAAGCCCGTCTTCAGTCCCGATCCACAGCAAATGATTTTCATCTTCAGCAATGCAAAAAATATTTTTTTCAAGCAGCACAGATTCAGTGATTTTCGGAAGTCTGTCAGAAACAAATCTTCCTTCCTTCCTGTCGAAAATTTTCAGGCCGTTTGAACCGAGTATTCCGCACCATGCATTTCCGTCAGCATCTTCATGAACACAAAACACATTGTTGTTGGAGCCGGCATCGGTGGTTTCTGTGAATTTATAGGTGACAAATTTATCCACTGACCTGTTAAAGCTGCTTAAGCCATTGGCTGTGCTGTACCACATAGTGCCTGCATGGTCTTCAAAGATGTTCCATATCTTATCGCTGCTGACTGAATTCAGGTTTTGCGGATCATAGTTGTACCGCGTCATTTTTCCTGTCGACAAATCAAACGCTGTCAATCCACCGCCCATTGTGCCTATCCATAATACGCCGCTTTGGTCTGAGGCAATTGAAAAAATGCTGTTCAGCCCAAGCAAGCCTTCTGTTGATTCTCTTGAAAAGGATGAAAATGTTTTTGTTGATGGATTGTATTTGTTCAATCCTCCGTTCAGCGTCCCTATCCAGATATTTCCTGATTTGTCCTCGTACAGACAGGTAATTTCATCTTCGGTCAGTGAGTTAGAATTGCCATCTTTATGCTGAAGGACTTCCAGTGTTTTACTGCTGATGTCATATACGTTCACGCCATTTTTTGCAGTACCGATCCACAGCTTGTTTTTTTCATCTGCATGGAGGGCCGTTATGAAATTGCTGCTCAGCAAAATTGTTTTCTGGAGTACATCGTCAAATGTTGTAAACGTGCCCGCAGCAACGTTAAACGAATTGAGCCCTGCACTCGTTCCGACCCACACCGTTCCGGCATGATCTTCACACATGGCATAGATGAGGTTGTTGCTGATGGAGTTTTTATTTTTCTCATCGTGCATGTACCGTGAAAAAGTTCCGTTTGTCCTATTGTATCTGTTCAGGCCGTTGTCTGTTCCGATAAAGAGATTATTCTTGCTGTCTTCAAAAATGCACCGGATGATATTGTTCGAGAGAGAGCCTGAGTCGGATGGAATTGACTTATAAATTTCAAAAGTATATCCGTCGTATTTATTCAGACCATCTTCAGAACCAAACCATAGGTAACCCTGACTGTCCATGAAACTGCAGTAAACGGTTGCACTGCTGAGCCCCTGATCTGTATTCAGTCTTCCAAAACGCAATGACGGCGTAGCAGGCTGCGCCCATGCTGCAGTTATGCAGATGATGAATAATGAGATGATATATGCTGCTTTTTTCACTTGAATATCGTCTACTGCCGTTTGTCTATTTTTTTTTACGCTTTGTCAACTGTCAACTGTCTTCTGTCTATTGGCTGTTTTTTTAACTTTTAACTTTTAACTTTTAACTTTTAACTTTTAATTTTTAACTTTTAACTTTTGAATTTTGAATTTGCCTTTCCTCCCTCACCCCAACTCTAAAGCCTGCCTGACATTAGGCAGGGGCGCCACCGCACATCATCAGTTGAAGATTTTTCACTCTTTGTCTATTGGCTGTTTTTCTAACTTTTGACTTTTGACTTTTAACTTACCTTATCATCCCCGTCCCTGCACACTTACTACACGTCACCATTCCCGCCGGACGCACTACTTCACTGATCGTGTAAGTTGCAAAATTTCTCGGACCCAATCCATTGCTGATGTCTTTTGTCACGGTTTTATTTTTTCTGATTTCTGATTGTGAAATTTTACCATTTCCAAGACATAACGGACACAATTCCGCTTTTGTTTCTGCAGCGCTGCTTTTCGCAATGATCTTTGGTTCACGGGTTTCTGATACGGGTTCTTCAGCAGGTTTTTCAAAGAGCACGTTTTCACTCACGATTTTTCCCATGTCATATTTGTACTCTGTGGTCAGTCCGTCGGCTGTGGTGAATTTTCCGAAGCCGTGATTCTCATTGAATTTATAATCTCCGGCGTAAACATCGCCGTTGGCGTAGAAATAAGTACCGCATCCGTTCAGAGATCCGGCAAAGAAATCGCCTTCATAAACATCTCCTGAAGCATAAAAGAAAATACCATAACCGTTTTGCAGGTCATCACGGAAATTTCCTTCGTACACACTTCCGTCTTTTAATGTCATGGTGCCTTCTCCGTCAAAGTTATCCATAAAAAAATTACCGGTATAGATAGTTCCATCATTGAAGAAATAAGTTCCCTGGCCGTTTCTTTTTCCTTTAGAAAAATTTCCTTCGTACCTGTCGCCGCTGCGGTAGTACCAGGTTCCATTGCCTTCCGGAAAATCATTAGCATACATTCCTTCATAGCGGCTGCCGTCATTGAATGTTGCCTTGCCAACTCCATGCTTCCTGTTATTCATGTACATCCCTTCGTACCGGTTGCCGCTGGGATAATCCATTGTTGCATGGCCTTCCATTTTACCGCTGTAAAAAGCACCACGGTAAACGCTGCCATCCTTAAATGTATAGGTTCCATCGCCCTGCATTTTGCCTTTTGAGAAATCACCTTCATATACAGCTCCGTTGTGGTAATACATTTTTCCTTTGCCTTCAAATACATTGTTGGAAAAACCACCTTCATACCTGTCGCCTGTGCTTAATTGTATGATGCCAAAACCGGTAATGCAATCGCCTGAGATGCAGCCGACTTTCTCAATACTCTGAGCTTCTGTTGACGCAACAGGGCAAAGAAAAATGAGGAATAAGAATGAAATTAACAGAAGTGTTTTTCGAAGGGACATAAGCGAAACCGCCATATTCAGTTCCACACAATATTATTACAAGTTTGTGGATTGGCAAAATTGGAATCGTGTTTTATTGCAACATTCCAGGTATGATCTATTTAATCTCGTTGGGGGTATTCTGTTACAATGTAAACAAAGCCTATTGCTTCAAAGACTCTGATTATAATATATTTCTGCTGAGCCACTTACCTTCTTTTGTGTTTCAGGAAACGATGCGATACAAGGTCCTGATGGGGAATTTCATCGAAGATTTACGAGCATCAAGAAGGATGAATGTCATGTCATAAAAATATATTAAAACCTCAATTTAATCTTTACTATTTTTACCCGCACCCCTAATTTTATGCTGGAGAAAATCGCACGCATTATTTTACGCAATCGCCTTGTCATGCTCATTTCTCTGGGTCTGATCACGGTGGCAATGGCCGTGCTTTCTTTTCATGTAAAACTGAGCTACGAAACTGCAAAGATCCTCCCCGATGATGATTCAACCCTCGTTGCTTACCAGAAATTCAAACAGAAATTCGGTGAAGACGGCACGGTGATGATCATTGGTTTCCAAAGCAATGACCTTTTCAAACTTGATCTTTTCAATCATTGGTACGACCTTTCTCAGGAGATCAAAAATGTAGATGGTATTCAGGAGGTTGTTTCTACGGCCAGAAGTTACAATGTAATACGCAATGATTCATTGCAACGGCTGGACTTCAAGCCAGTGCTTTCAAGAAGACCAACTTCTCAGGCCGAAGTTGATTCAGTGAAATCAATCCTGATGCAGCTTCCTTTCTATGACGGATTGCTTTTCAACAAAGAATCCAATGTAACGATCATGGCCATCACGCTTGATCAAAGCGAGATTAATACAAAGGGGCGGATTGAAATAGTTCAGCAGATTAAACAAATAGGCGACAAGTTTGCAGCAGACAACAACCTCACGTTGCATTATTCGGGCTTGCCTTACATCCGCACTGCAGTAACAGCGAAAGTGCTGAGTGAGATGAAACTGTTTCTGATCCTTGCATTGGTGATCACTGCATTGATTCTACTCTTTTTCTTCCGGTCATTTTATCCCGTATTGTTTCCTATGCTGGTGGTGATGATGGGTGTGATCTGGAGTTTTGGCACACTTGTTTTGCTCGGATATAAAATTACGATTCTCTCCTCTCTTATTCCCCCGCTCATCATTGTGATCGGAGTCCCGAATTGCATTCTTCTCCTGAATAAATACCAGCAGGAGTATGCAAGACACGGCAATCAGGCGCGGGCTTTGTCAAGAATGATTTCAAAGATCGGTGTCACAACGTTCTTTGCAAACGTAACAACTGCCATTGGCTTCTTCGTTTTCTATTTTACGCATTCAGCCATATTACAGGAGTTTGGGATCACTGCAGCGATCAATGTGATGCTTACCTATGTCATCTCGTTGATTTTCATTCCTGTCGTTTTCAGTTTCATGGCGCCTCCCAATCCCAAACAGATCCGCCATCTGGACAGAAAGGGCATCAATCTTATTCTGGATAAGATCGATATATGGGTGCATCGCTACAGGAAACGGTTCTATGTGATCGTCCTCCTCATTATCGCCATCAGTATTTATGGAATTACAAAAATGACAACGGTAGGTTATGTTGTTGATGACCTTCCAAAGAAAGATGTCATCTATACAGACCTGAAGTTTTTCGAACAGAATTTTCACGGCGTGCTTCCTTTTGAAGTAAGCGTGGACACAAAGAAGCCAGGTGGGGCGCTTGCTTTGCCAACTTTGTACAAGATTAATCGCCTTCAGAAAATTTTTGCTTCTTATCCTGAGTTCTCTGAACCAGTATCTATAGCGGAAGGAATTAAATTCTCTTACCAGGGATTGAATGACGGTGATCCCAAAAGATACATCATTCCGAACGTCCAGGAACTGGCACGGTTGAAATCATACTCTGGAACTGCAAAGGGAAATGAGAAGATGTTTCATTCCATCATTGACAGCGCAAAACAAACAACTCGCATCAGTATACAGGTTGCAGATATCGGAAGTATCAAAATGAAAAAACTGATGGACGAAATACGGCCACGGGTTGATTCTGTTTTTGATCCTAAAGATTACAATGTGACCGTTACAGGAAACTCAATCATTTTTCTCAAGAATAACGACTACCTGCAAATTAACTTGAAGGAAAGTGTGATGCTTGCAATCCTGCTCATCGGATCGATCATGTTTTTTCTTTTCATGTCTGTAAGGATGGTTTTTATTGCATTAATCCCTTCTCTTGTTCCGCTGATTATTACTGCAGGCATCATGGGATTTGCGCACATCTCATTAAAACCTTCGACTATTCTGATCTTCAGCATTGCATTTGGTATTGCGTCAGATGGCACCATGTACTTCCTTACAAAATACAGACAGGAACTGAAGCGTCATGCCGGAAGTATTTCTAAAACTGTTTCCCTCACGATACAGGAAACGGGCGTGAGTATGGTGTACACGGCAGTCATATTGTTTTTCGGATTTTTTATTTTCACCGCTTCAAATTTCGGCGGCACATCAGCGCTTGGCGTACTGATCTCTGTCACACTGCTTATTGCCATGTTCAGCAATTTAATTTTCCTGCCCGTACTTTTGCTCTCTCTTGAAAAACGCGTCATCACCCGCGCTTTCCTCAAAGAGCCGCTGATTCAGATGTACGATGAAGAAGAAGACGTCGAGCTGGAAGAACTGCAAATACAAAAAAAAGATGATCTCACCGAATGACCTGCCTGCCGAAAAGCAAGCCAAGGCGGCGACAGGCAGGCGAAATAGATATTACCCCATCGAATAACGAATGATTCCTAGGCATCGGAATAGTCGAATATCCGAATTGCGAAAGATTGATTTCTTTGCCTTTTAATATGTAATCCGATTTCGAAGAAAAAATTACATTATAATGGTTTTATAGAACATCCGAATTGGAGACTTTCGCGCTGTAAATTATTATTCGAAGGAATCAATGGGTGTTGTAAAAGTCTTAAGGAGTGATTTGATCTATCCTGAATTAAGTTATCAGATTGTAGGATGTGCATTCGACGTTTTTAATAAATTAGGTCCCGGTCATTCTGAAAAAGTGTACCAGCAGGCAATGGCTGAAGCGATGAGGATAAAAGGGATAATATTCGCAGAACAGGCTTACTATAATGTCAAATTTAACGAAAAGGTTGTAGGAAAAAGTTTTTTTGATTTTGAAGTGGATGGAAAAATCATTGTTGAGTTGAAAAAAGATGAGCGTTTTTCTAAAACACACATCGACCAGGTTGTGGATTATCTGAAGAAAAGTGAGCTTAAGCTTTCCATTATTATTAATTTTACAAAAGAGGGTGTAAAATATAAGAGGCTGATTAATGTTTCCGAATCTCCAAATCATCCGTAATTCGCATATTCGCACCCAATTCGTTATTCGAAGGAGTAACTGAATCTTAATTAATTTTTGTAGTTAAAAAATGAAAGGTATCATACTAGCCGGCGGTTCCGGCACCCGTTTACATCCGCTTACACTGGCAATGAGCAAACAGCTTATGCCAATATATGATAAGCCGATGATCTATTATCCGCTCAGCATTTTGATGATGGCTGATATCCGTGAGATACTGATCATCTCTACGCCGCATGACCTGCCCGGCTTCCGGCGGCTCCTGGGAGATGGCGCCGCACTTGGATGTAAATTCTCGTATGAAGAGCAGGCCGTTCCGAACGGACTTGCACAGGCGTTTGTGATCGGAGAAAAATTTATCGGCAACGACAGCGTTGCACTTGTCCTTGGCGATAATATTTTTTACGGACAGGGTTTGGGCCGCCTATTGCGTTCCAATAAAAATCCTGATGGCGGTGTTGTGTTTGCTTATCACGTCAGTGATCCTGAAAGATATGGCGTGGTTGAATTCGACAAAGACCTCAAAGCTGTTTCCATTGAAGAAAAGCCGGTGAAGCCAAAATCCAATTATGCAGTGCCCGGACTTTATTTTTACGACAACTCAGTTGTAGGGATTGCGAAAAACCTCAAGCCAAGTGCACGCGGTGAATACGAGATCACAGACGTGAATAAAATTTACCTCGAACGCGGCAAACTGAAAGTCGGGATTCTTGAGCGCGGTACAGCATGGCTCGATACCGGAACATTTGTTTCATTGATGCAGGCCTCACAGTTTGTACAGGTCATTGAAGAACGACAAGGCCAGAAGATAGGATGCATTGAAGAAGTGGCATTCCGCATGGGATTTATCAATGCAGAACAGTTGCGAAAAGCTGCTGAGCCGTTAGTGAAGAGCGGGTATGGGAAGTATTTGCTTGGGTTAGTGAATTGATTTATATAAATTCAATTTGCGCTTGCTTTTTTTTGACAAAGGAATATCCAAACCCCATTCGAAAGAAAAATGAATAGCCCTGTTCAAGGAAATAGCTTCCATTGTCTTTTAACAACATTGCCGGCGACAGGTACCCTAATCCGAGTAAGAACTGAATCGGACCTTCTGTATTCTTAAATTCAAAATCGCATGAAGCGGACAATCTGGTTCCCGTATACCGTGTAACGTTACTATTGAACTCTTTGTTGAAGCGATAGCCATATCCATTTGCATAATCGGTATAAGTGGCATAAAAGGATTCCGAATATGTAAATTCAGTTACGGTCCCGGCGCATAAAAAGACATGGTTCTTCCTGAAATAAAGTGGCAACTGAAATATCAGAGGAATGTCAAGCGTTTTTAATTTATAGCCATAATAAGCCGTGTCATTAACTTGTGTGGAAGCAGGGTAGGGAGTCGTCCGAAATTTATCATACTTTTTTACAGACATCATGAACCCTGACGAAATGTAAAATATTCTTCCAACCCTTTTTGAAATGTTCAGCCCGCAGCCATATCCCCATGAATTGGTTTTCACTTTTGTATCATCATAACGGCCGGAGGAATAAAATTTTCCCTGCGCCGGTTTCTATCCGCATAATAGATTCATGGATCCGTTAACAAAAACTTTTACAGATGGAAATGCGACGGAGTCTCTTTGTGCAGATGAAGAAAGAAAATGAAAATGGAATATCCCCGTCAACAGGAGAATTTTATGCATTGCATCGATGGCTTTCGTAGAGTCAATAACGGAGCAGATGCAAGTTTCTTTGAAGATTTACAAAAACATTACTTCTGTACTTGAAATTCAGAATGGTTTAAAAAATACTTGTTGGGACAGGTTGAAAATAGCTGGTAAACTATTTCTTTCCGATTCCGAATCCCAATCCCATTGCAATAGAAAATGCTGTTGAGTAACGAAGAAAATTTTTATTTGTTATGTCTTTACTCAATGGACCTGTGACCTGGTTTAAGGATAAGAATGGTATGATGCGGCTATCGGGAACATAGAATTCAAAATCTAAACCAATATGCAAACGGGTGGCTGTAAAGTCAAATGAAGAATTTTCAAAGGCCTCATACTGTGATGAAGTGTGCGCTCCGGGATTATATTCTGTATAAAGGATATTGTATTTTTCAATTATAGTATAATCGTTAAACACGCCTGCCCTCAGCGAAAAATATATTTTTCTTGTTGAAAGGGGAATTTGAAAAAAGACCGGAATGTGAAGGGCTTTTAACTCATAACCGTTATAGCTCACATCTGTAAATGATGAATGTGGTTGGCGTAAATCAGGTGCTGATGTTGTCCGAAAACTATTGAAAATATATGATGACAATGCCGCCCCGGTAGCCAGGTAAAAGGATGAACCAAATAATCTTTTCGATACAATTAATCCATATTGAAATCCGATGCTGTGATCAGAGACGGCATCTTTGTCAGACCAATTCGAAGAGTAAAACCTTCCTGTTTTAGGTTCCCATCCTTTTACGATAACTAATGATCCGTTTCCAAGAAGCTTTAATGAAAAAAGATGAAGGGAATCTGTCCCGTTACCCACGGCAGAAAAGTTGATGAAGCAGATAAAAATAAGAATGGCGGATATGCGTTTCATGACAAAATGAAAACAATGCTCAGGTTATCCTATTCTACCACAATCCTGTTTACAGCATTTCCTTTTTTAGTACTGACAGTTACAAAATAAACGCCTTTTGAAAAACCTTCAGTACTGAAACTGATTTCATGGCTGTTTGTGCTGCCACTATCTGCAACAATTGTTTTGAGTAAACGACCTGATGCATCAGCAATATTCACTTTTACATTTTCGTATTCACCTGAGGAATAAAGAAGATATACAATGCCTGTTGAAGGGACAGGATACAAGGTCCCATTCATTGCTGACTGAGAAGCAATTGGAATTGCAGTTGCAAAGTTGCTGCCCACTTTAATATCATTCGCATTCAGCACAAACTTCTCTGCCTTCGTCGCGCCATATGATGAAACAAATGCCACGAGTGATAAATGATTATCATGATATGCAGTGTCAACGGTGATGCTTGCAGAAGTTGAATAAGAGGTTCCTGTTAATGGAACCGAAGGAATAATTCCCGCTGCGCCCCAATTTCCGAAGAAAGAATTTCTCATCACATGCCTGTGCGGATATCCGATGATAGAAGTGCCGTCAAACATTCCGGGATAATAAGTATTCGCCCAGTTTGCATCATAACAGTGCTGGTCCCACCCTGCAAAGGCGCCAAGCCCCGGCCAGCCAACCACACTGTCTTCTACAAGAAAAAGATTGATTCTCCAGTCGCCTGCATTAATAGATTGAAGAAAATTTGCACTTACTGTGGCATCCAGCATTCGCGTCGTCGAATTATATGTTCCTGATATCTCAATATCAACGATGGCAGTTTCGCTCATCAACCGTGTCGCAATTGTATCAATGCCGGGCCCGTTCGGACTGCCCCACGACTGATAACAGCTCAGGTAAGCTTCTCCTCCAGTGCTCGGATAAATGGCGCGCTCAATCATCACCGCCGGCGCAAACCAGCCCCCTGAAGGATGCATGGCATTGAAGATCGCTGCTGTAGTTGAACTGCTCATGGCATCAACGCCTGATCCTTCATGAATGCTTACCATGATGCTGTTCGCTTCATTCGCTTCATGCCACGTTCTGATGTACTGACTCATCATCGGACAATTCCCGCAGGAAGCTGTGGTGAATTCTTCAATCAATACTTTGTGAACGGGCTGTGCATTTGAATTGAAGAAACTGAAAATAAAACAGAACGGGAGCAGGGTAAATAATTTTTTCATGTTGTATTTATTTAGCGATAATCAGTTTTTCAAAAGAAGATAAAATTTCATTTCTCTTTAGCGAATAGAAATAAATTCCGGGTTGAAGAAAAGAAATGTCGATGTCAATTTTTTCTGAATTGTTTTCCAGCTTATATGCATTTATCTTTTCACCCATCATATCAAAAAAGACGATTGACGATTGTTCATGTGATTCCTTAAGATTAAATGGGATGGTGCATTTTCCTACGGTTGGATTTGGGAAAGCACTGCCCAAAAAATATTCATTTTCACTTTCGCCGATGCCATTTGTGCAGTGATTGCCATTCACATTGTAATAAACCATCACATTCACTGAATCACTTTCATTGTTCACGTCGAACAGACAATAACTCACTGCATAATCGCCACAGCAAAAACCCTGTGCAATATGAGGCACCAGCGCACCTGTTGCAGTATCTCCTGCTCCAATACCAAATGCTGCAACACTCAGATGAACTGTTGCAGGATAACAGGCGATGGGATCGCAGAAAAAAACATCATTGCTGCAGCCGGCAGGAGTGGAAAGTACCGTCATTCTCACCTTTGCGCTTTTTGTTGTTGCTGATTGATTCACGCAGTGGAGAATGAACTCATCGCCAACAGTATCAGCAGCCTGCCTGGTATATGATGCCTGCGCAGCAGTACCTGTCCCGCTTTCAATGAACTGAAAGCTCTGGGTGAAACCATTCAAACCTATTGCAAGAAAAAACAATCCTGATACAATGCTTTTCATCGTCTGGAATTCTGTCACTCTTTAATTATTTTTTTTCTGCACACTTTATCTCCACATCGAATCTCTGCAATGTAAATGCCGCGGGGCAATTCTCCTGTCTCTATGGTTACCGCATTTTGATTAACATCCTTATTTTCAATAACCAAATTTCCGATTGAATTGTAAATTCCAATTGAGGTGATTGCAAACCCGCCCGACTGAACAGTCGTTCGGGCGGGCTGCCTACTGCATACTGCCAACTTTTTTCCTACAGGGTTCGGATACAACCTCACTTCCTGATTTTCCATTTCCTCCACCCCCGTCCCCTCACTCAGCGAAACCCAAACATCATCAACAAAATAATATGAACCATAACTTCCCACATTCCCAACCTGAACAATGGTTGTGTTTGTATCAGTATTAAAATTTCCAATGGTGACATATTCCTCTCCGCCTGATGCAAGAAAATATCCTGAGATGCGCATCCATGAAGAGGTATCATCAAGCAGCGCTGTCGTATTTTCGATTTGGGGTGTGACCGGAACATGCAAGGCATTTGTATAGGGCCCCGGAGGATTTGCGGTGAAGTATGCACCCATCTCTTTGATGGCCTGTATATAACCGTCATTTAAACTGACATAAAATTCACAGTAATATGTTGCGCCGGGAATCAACGGAGCTGAAAGCGTTCCCGTCATATACTCCCTGTATTCAGTTCCGTAATTGTATCCGATGATTCCCGCATAAGCATCTCCCGTGCGTGGTGCCTGCTGTGTGGGAATAATTCCCGGACAATTGAAATGGTAGTAATCTGTACTTCCGTATGATGGCTTGTCCCAGTCATTAATGAAAGTATTGCTGAACTGTCCGAAGCCGGGACAGGTAATGTAATTCTCAAGAGAAGGGTTGAGCACAATGTTTTGTGCAGTACAGAAAATGTTGATGCAACACATCGAAATGAAGGCAAAAACAGCTCTCATGAATTTTCTTTTGTGCAATATACAATATTCTGTGATTCAGAAAGTTGCTAAAGAAAATCCTTGTTTCTCACCGTCAGATGTTTTTAATTTGTTAGCGGATAGAAATGGGTTCAATGAAACAGGGAATCGGAATTATATTATTCTTTATTTTATTGCTGACGGGCAGGGTTGCTTCTGCACAAGATATTATTGTGCGAACCAATAACGATTCACTAAGAGTGAAAGTGCTCGAAGTCGGAACGGATAAAATTAAGTTCCGCAGACAAGGCGTGAAGACAGGCCCTCCGATAGAGATCTACAAGAACTTCGTAAAGGAAATTATTTTTGAAAACGGCACACGGGTAACCATCCTGTATGACAGGCGCGCAGTTTCTCCTGACATTGCACTGAAAGAAAAAAGGCATGGTCTCAAAGCTGATTTTATTGCTCCCGTTTTGAACCACATTACAATTGGTTACGAGCAGATGCTGAAACCGGGAATGAATGCGGAAATAAAAGCTGCTTACATCGGCCCCCGCATTTCAAAAGCCATCAAACCATCAGTCGGCTATTTTATTAAAGCGGGAATTAAATTTATCTGGCTCACTGAAGAGATCAGCAGGGGTATGCGGCACAGTCCGCCTTTACAGGGAAGTTATTTCAAGCCTGAATTGATTTACAGTCGCTATACCACAACCGGCGAAAACGGTAAAATTAATTTCTCTAATTATGGATTTAATATCCTCTTCGGCAGACAATACATCATTGATAATTTTCTGACCCTTGACTACTTTGGCGGGGTTGGTTTTGCCCTGCAATATTCTTCCTACAAACCCTTATTACCTAAGGATGAGGAAGATGTCGATTTCAATTATGCCTTTTCTCACCTCTATTTTGGCAAAAACCTGCCCCTCATTCTTGGAGGCGGAGTAACGGTCGGATTTGTTTATTAATGAGACTTGGCTTTTAGAAGTGCAAAGCACGCACTAAAAGCCTTAGTCGTTACGATAGCTATCGGAATAATCCCGTCCCGATGCTTCGGGACGGGATCTCTGGTTTAATACCTCGTCTAGCCTAGGGCAAGACGAAAAATCAATATTCAAATTGATACCTAGAAGCTCTGCTTCGGGTTATTCATTAGGAAAAGCAGGCACGTTTTTTTATTAATTCTATTGAAGATACCTCCAGCCGGACCTTCATTTTAACAAGGCCTTTGCACTATCAGAATTTTGTTATATTTTTATCGGGGGATCAATTTTACGTAAATTCATAGATAATTATGGAGCAAAAGACAAAGCACGCCCAGCAAATGGAGATCGTGAACCAGGTTGCCAGTCTGGCAGCCCAGCTGGGTATTGTACACAATGAAACAGAAGACGTTTCACTGGATGGAAAACACATTCGTATCCGCGGACAGGACCTCTTGTTTTTTGGTTCTTGTGGATACCTTGGATTGGAATATGACAAACGCCTGAGCGAAGGAGCCATCGATGCCATCAGAAAATACGGCACACAGTTTTCCTCTTCTAGGGCTTATGTCTCATCAAGGTTTTACAAGCAAGCTGAAGACTTGATGCTGGATATGTTTGGCAAGCCTGCCGTGCTTGTACAATCACTTACACTCGGTCATCTCACAAATATTCCGGTATTGGTTGATGACAATGATGCCGTGATCCTCGACTCACAGGCACATGATAGTATTCAGAATGCCGTGTATGGATTGCGCATGCGCAACATCAAAGTTGAACTGGTGAGGCATAACCGCATGGACGTTCTTGAAGAGCGTATCAGGGAATTGAGTAAACACTACCGCAAAGTATGGTACATGTGTGATGGTGTTTATTCAATGCAGGGAGATTTTGCTCCTGTAAAAGACCTCCGCAAATTACTTGAACAGTATGAACAGTTCAATTTATATATTGATGATATACATGGAATGAGCTGGTCAGGACCCAATGGTACCGGTTACGTGCTGAGCCAAACAGATTTTCATGAGCGTTTATACCTGACAACAGGTCTGACAAAAGCCTATGGTGCTGCAGGCGGTCTTCTTGTATTTCCTGAAAAAGCTTCATATCAGCTGGTTCGCAACGTGGGTAAATCATTCATCTTCTCAATACAGATGCCGCCTATGGTACTTGGAGCAATCATCGAATCTGCAAAGATCCACCTGAGTGATGAAATTTATACAATGCAGAATGAGCTCAGGAAAAAAGTGGATTACTTCAATGCAAAAACAAAACAGCTTGGACTGCCACTCATCAATGAGTCTTATTCCCCGATCGGTTTTATTGGTGTCGGCAAACCGGATACAGGTTACAACATGGTGAATCGCCTGATGAAGAACGGATACTACGTAAATCTCTCTGTATTTCCAAGCGTGTCATTCAACAATACCGGTCTTCGCATCCCGATCAACAATAAATTGAGTATCGAAGATATTGACGGATTGCTGAACTGCATTGCCGTAAACCTTCCGATTGCACTCGAAGAGTCAAGTGCTACCATGACTGATGTTTACCGTTCATTTAAACTCGTTGCATAATTACTGAATGTTTACTTGCGGCTCCCTTCTTCTAACTTCTAACTTCTAACTTTTGACTTCCTTTTCGCTCCCTTCACCCCTCATTTTACATCATTGGAAAAATAAGTGAAAAAGATGTTGAATCAATCTTCATTTTTGCACCTATAATTGAAACTAACTTGCGCTCATGACTAGAAAAATACTCGTAACAGGTGGAGCAGGATTTATCGGAAGCAGTCTTGCTGAAAGGCTTGCCAAAGATCCTGAGAATTTTGTGGTGGTGGTAGACAGCCTGCTTACAGGCTCTTTATCGAAGGTGCCAAAGTCCATTCACCAGAATGTAAAGTTCATCAAAGCTGATGTCAATTTCTTCAAAGACATTGGCTCCATATTCAGCGCGTATAAATTTGATTATGTATTTCACTATGCGGCAGTAGTAGGAGTGAAGCGCACCTTGGCCCACCCGGTAATGGTTCTCAATGACCTGAAAGGAATCAATAACATCCTGAGTCTTTCTAAAAACACAGGAGTAAAGCGTGTATTCTACACTTCTTCTTCCGAGGTTTATGGCGAGCCCGTTGAGTTTCCTCAAAACGAACACACGACTCCGCTGAATTCACGGTTGCCTTATGCGATTGTGAAGAATGTAGGTGAAGCATATCTCCGCTCATTCAAAAAAGAATATGATCTTGATTTCACGATCTTCCGTTTGTTCAATACCTATGGTCCAAAGCAGAGTTCTGATTTTGTGATTACCAAATTCCTTACTGCTGCATTGAAGGACAAAGACATTTCAATCTATGGCGACGGAATGCAAACCCGAACTTTTTGTTATATCGAAGACCATTTGGATGCAACAACCAATGCACTCTACAACAACCTCGTGGTAAATGACGTAGCGAACATCGGCACCGATAAGGAGATCACCATTCTTGACCTGGCAAAGGAAATTATAAGGATGACCAATTCCCGCTCGAACCTCATCCATCTCCCTGCACTTAAAGAAGGCGACATGACTCGCCGCCAGCCCGACATCACTAGAATGCTTGAGTTATTGAACCGCGGTTTTACGCCTTTGGAAGACGGAATAAAATCCATCATTAGGTCAAGTCATTTTACTACGGTTTAATTAGCAGGATTTCATTTCAAACAATATAACCCGGTGGGTTGCAAAGCACAAGCATGTTAGCATTTTTGCTGCCATCGGGTCTTCGCGCCGGGGCTTTGGTGCGCCTGTGAGACCCGACGGGTTTCGCGAATATCAATTCATAAATGATCTTTTTCAACCGTATATCCTCTCGGTGTTTTCATTCATGAAAGGTAAAAAAAAGAGAGAAGCGTTTGTTTCTCCCTTTTATAGTTCTTTGCGGGCTGTTCATCTCCTCCCCTTAGGGGAGGCGGGGAGGGGCCCCCTATTCAAACACAATCTTCCCCCCATAGCTCTTCTTCCCGTTACTCAGCGTTACGTTGTAAATGCCTTTTGCTTCGGCTTCTAAGTTTACATGCACTTTTTCCCCATTCATTTGCACCTTGCCTTGTTGAATGAGATTGCCCTTGTTATCATAAACACTTAGAATGAGATTCTTCTCATGTTTAAAATCTTCAGGGATGGTAACATTACAGGTTCCTTGGGAGGGGTTTGCGTATATAACTAATTCATTGCTGGATTTTCGTTCTTCGTTTTGGCCCGTTATTGCATTGCTCTTAGCAATAAAAATATCTGAATTACCCATACTGTTCAATTGTACCCCGCTGAAATTTACGCTCCCCCGAATATTTCCAGTTATATAAATAGACCCGTCATCATTACATAAAATAGCTCCACCTAAGGCATTTGTCATGTGCCTTACGGCAATACAATTCCCTTCAGAATTATATCTTTCAATAAATCCTTCATAGTTTCCTGCTGTGGCAATAATTGTGTCGTTGCATAGTATTGCAGAATCAGTTATTGAACCTACGGCGTAAATCCCGTTTTCAATATCTAAGGAAAGAGAATAACTTACTGAATAATTAGATGCATATCCCCGAACTGCCCATAGATTATTTCCTGAAGAATCGTATCTGGCTATAAAAAAATCAGCTGTTGTGGCATCAGATTGCAGAGTATCCTGATTAAAAATCGCTATGTCTTCAAACGGCCCGGAAACATAAATGCCTCCACTTGTATCTACTACAATATCGGCATACGAAGAGTATCCGCTTGATCCTGAAGTTGGTTTTACCCATCGAGTTAAACCCGAAGAATCAAAGCAAGCTATAATGTACTGGCCGGATGAGAAATTAGGAAATACTGTAATATTGTCAACTGTGAATGAATCTACCGAGCATGTACCTATTGCGTATATGTTATCTTTTTTACCTATTATTTTTGTAAATAAAACATCATAATTCTGTATTGACATATTTGCATTGAATTTTTTCTGTGC
This sequence comes from Bacteroidota bacterium, assembly GCA_026391975.1. Taxonomy (GTDB): domain Bacteria; phylum Bacteroidota; class Bacteroidia; order AKYH767-A; family 2013-40CM-41-45; genus JAPLDB01. The sequence goes on from JAPLDB010000083.1 coordinate 33,468, forward strand.
CCAAAGAAGATCTCCATTTTGATCTAATTTTGCCAGCCAAATTCCTGGGTTTACCAATAAGGTATCTATCATACCAGCAGTTGGAAAAGAATACTCTGCATAGATGTATCCATCATCACTTGCAAATGCTCTTGTAAAATTATTCGATTTTTTAACCCAATTAAAGGTACCAGAGGTATCCAAACTTCCATAGAAATTTGCGTCGGGCGACCCGACCAAGGTGTCATTTCCAAATATTGCAGCCCCATAAAAATAGCCACTAATAAAAATAGAATTTACAATTAAGCATGAATTCATAGAGTGAATTCCCATTACCCACATCTTATCTCCATTTGAATTGTATTTCGCAATATAAAAATCAAAAATCCCATTTGGCACAAGACTATCTGTCTCGAAATAGCATGGATTTGAGTAGAATGTTCCTGAAAAATAAACATTTCCATCAATGTCCTTACAAAGCATTTTTTGGTCGGTCCAATCGAAATCACTACCTCCTGCTTGTTTAGCCCAAAGCCAATCTTGAGCAGTAGCTTTATTTATAAAGAATAACAAAAAAATGCCCACGAATAGGTAAGTAGTTTTCATTTTATTGAATTATTAATTTTTTTGTTAGGGTGTCATTTCGATCAATGACCTGTATATAATAAATTCCCTTAGGAAGTGATAGCAATTTTAATTTTGCAAAGTTGGCTGAATAATGATAGGTAAAAAGCATATTGCCAAGCACATCGAAAATAATTGCTTTCCAA
>JAPLDB010000100.1 GCA_026391975.1 Bacteroidota bacterium
ACTTCATATCCATTGCCTGAGTGACCTTTCCTGTCGCATCATAAAAAATGGCTTTACCATCCATATTGTTGTTCTTCATTCCAACCTGCATTTTCTTGATCCCTGTTTCATAATAAGAAACCATCATCCCGTTGGCTTGCCCATTGTGGAATTGTGTTTCTGTCATCAATGCACCGCTTGGGTAAAATTCTTTAACCAAACCAGACATCAGTCCTGATTCATCATATTCAATTTCCATCTTTGGTTTCTGCTCCTCAGTATAATAGGCCCAGGATTTTACTCTGTGTCCGTTCGATAAAAAACCTTTTTGAAACACTTTAGTTTTGGCGCCATCATAAAAAATCGTGTATGAACCATCAGGAAGATTTGGCTTTAACACATAATCATCCTGGTTAGGATTTTGCGCATCTTTCGCTTTGTTAGGCAGCATGAATTTCATTTCACCATTCACAAATGAATAATTCTGTGCTTTGGCACCGATGAAGGAGAGCAGGAATAAGAAGGCAATTAGTTTTTTCATGTAAATGAATTTATAGAGCAAAGTTATCAGAAGAATTGGAAGTATATCAGGTAAACGCAAAGAAATATTCACTGTTAACGGCAGTTTCGTGATAATGCCTCACCTTGGAAATCAATAGTTGTTTTTCAATTTTCTTGGTCTTTCACGCTGCCGTTTTAGGCTACCGGGGCGTTGGCGCCCTATACGGAATGGGTGAGCGACGGCATGCTATTATTCGACTGGAAACATCAACAGTTTCATGCGGAATGCCAAATGTTCCCCCAAAAAATGATAATTTTGTTTTTCAAAATAAATCCAATGAGAAATATTCTACTTTTAATCCTCGTATTGACTGTTACAAATATCCATGCGCAAATCACTTTAAACAGCAGCGATTTCCCAAGCGCAAATGATATTTACCTGATGAGCGATGCTACTGCATTTCCCGGTATGGATGAAACCCTTACAGGTGCGAATTATACATGGGACTATTCTCTGCTTAGTACCACGACCACTGGACAGCATACAGATACGCTTTTCCCTGTAACCAATATGAATATTATTTACCAGGCGGTGTTTGGAGATTTTGGATTTTTACCAAACAGGAGCAACCAGGCTACACATGGTATTGATTTTTCTCTCGGTGCAATAACCATTACGAATGTGTATAATTTCTTCTATAACAATTCAGCCGATTATCATCAGTCAGGATTCGGTGCTGAAATAAATGGTGTTCCGCTTCCAACTGCTTATTCACCGCATGACATACTTTATAAATTTCCGATTCAGTACGGAAATGTTGATTCGTCTTTGTCAGGTTATTCTGTATCGCTTCCAAGTTTGATCTATTATGAGATCAACCGAAACAGACACAATGAAGTTGATGGATGGGGAACACTTACAACGCCAAATGGTACTTTCAATGCGCTTAGAGTAAAAACTGTCATTCAGGAACATGACTCTGTCTATATTGATTCCCTGGGGTTCGGATACGGGTTTAATGTTCCGGCGCGGACAGAATATAAATGGCTCGGACAAGGCGGCGGATTATCATTGCTTGAAATAACAACTCTGGGCGGAAACGTCACCTCTATTATTTATAAAGGAGAGAACACCTCAGGCATCGCTGCCATTCCGCAAGATAATTTTGATTTTATCCTTTTCCCGAATCCGGCAACAGAAAAGGTTATTACGAGTTACACGCTAAGGAAAACAGAAGATATTGGTTTTTCAATTACAGATCTGGAAGGCAAGGTGCTCATTTCAGTAAATAAACCATCCCAATCTCCGGGAGAACACATGCTTGTTATTGATCTGCCATCTCATCTTGCTGCAGGAAATTATTTTGTAAAAATGACTTCCGGAGGTCGATCAATATCTAAACCTGTCTCGGTAACACGATAAGAAAATTGCTATTTAAGGTAACACCTTTCCGTTAAAGGGCTTTTCTTCCCCCTTCGGGGGCTAGGGGGCCACCCGTTCTATCACAATCGCACTCGCCCCGCCACCTCCATTACAAATTCCTGCTGCTCCGATCTTTGCATTTCGTTGCTGTAATACATGTAGCAATGTGACTACGATCCTGCTGCCACTGCTGCCAAGGGGATGTCCCAATGCAACAGCACCACCGTTTACATTCACCTTTGAAGGATCCAGTTTCATTTCATTGTTGTTGGCAATTGCCACCACGCTGAAAGCTTCATTGATCTCAAAATATTCAATGTCTGATAGTTTCAACCCCGCCTTTGCAACTGCTTTCGGAAGCGCTTTGCTCGGAGCGGTCGTAAACCATTCAGGGGCTTGTTGTGCATCTGCAAAAGAGCGGATCTTTGCAAGCGGTTTTATACCAAGTGCATCAGCTTTTGCCTTGCTCATCAGCACAACAGCAGAAGCACCATCATTCAGTTTGGATGCATTTGCCGCAGTCACTGTTCCGTCTTTCTGAAACGCAGGTTTTAGCGTCGGGATCTTATCCATCTTCACATTTTTATATTCTTCATCTTCGCTCATCACAATGGGATCTTTTCCACGTTGAGGAATAGAAATAGGTGCAATCTCTTCTTTGAATAGTCCCTTTGAATATGCATCAGCACTTCGCTTATATGAATCAATGGCATAAGCATCCTGATCTTCCCTGCTGATCTTGCATTCCTTTGCGCACAACTCTGCCGCACTGCCCATATGGTAGTCATTGTAGACATCCCACAAGCCATCCTTCACCAAGCCGTCAATGATGGAGCCGTTTCCAAGCCTGTACCCATTTCTTGCTTTGTCGAGGTAATAAGGCACGCTGCTCATATTTTCCATTCCTCCTGCAACAACCACATCATTGTCGCCGAGCATAATGCTTTCCGCACCCAGCATGATCGCTTTCATCCCTGAAGCACAAACTTTATTTACTGTGGTTCCGGGAACCGTATTTGGAATCCCTGCAAATATGCTGGCTTGGGTAACCGGTGCTTGCCCGAGGTTAGCACCAAGCACATTTCCCATGTAAACCTCCTGAACCTCTTTGGGATCAAGTTTTATTTTTTCAAGCGCGGCTTTGATGGCATGCGCCCCGAGTTGTGTAGCACTTATTGATGACAATGCTCCTCCGAAACTTCCAATCGGCGTACGCACTGCTGAAACGATATAAACTTCTTTGAAATCAGACATAATATTGGTTTAATTTAATTGGGAGCGCGAAGATAAAGAATGTTAAAGAATGTTCGAAAGGTAGACCTAATAGATAATGACCCAACTTGATTTTGAGAGATTACTCTCTCGATTCCGAATTTTTTTGGGTATATGCTTAATCGTTAATTAAGGGAGACTGCAGTATGCTGCCTGTATACAAAAAGCGGCATCTCCCACTACTTACTATAATAGCTGTCATCCCTCTCCAGTCTGGCCTTAGGCTAGACTGGAGAGGGATCTTATAAATTGAACCACTGCCATTGGTTAAATGAAAAGTGAAAATGATAAAATTAACCACTGAGCGCTCTGAGGTTCACAGAGAAAGATAACTCCGTGCCCCGAACTGTCAGGACTCCTATTCTCCGTGGTTAATGGCTTTGACTGTTAAGTTCACATTAAAATTTCAGCAATCTTTTCTATTTACCTATGAGGTGATGTATTAAAAAACAGGTATAGTTTTTAAAAATATATATGCACCACATAGGCACATAGATCACATAGAAATCTTCTCCGTGGCTCTCCTTTTCTCCGTGGTTAATTGTTTTGGCTGTTTAAAGTCATCTCCCGGTTTCAGGAACAAAACGATAATTACTCACCCAGGTAATTAAAAATTTTATGTCCGCCCTCTAACAAAAATTTGTCCTTGCGGAAAAGTGCAAGATCGCTTTGCATCATTTCTGTAACCAGCATCTGCAAATCGTATTTCGGCTTCCAGTTGAGCTTGGTGTAAGCCTTGGTCGCATCTCCAATCAGCAGATCAACTTCTGTAGGACGGAAATAACGCGGGTCAATGCTCATGACCAGTTTGCCTTTCGGAAGTTGAAATTCTTTGTTGCTACAGGATACAACATATGCTTTTTCTTCAACACCTTTTCCTTTAAACTCAACTTCTATTCCGGCATCTGCAAATGATAGTCTCAGGAAGTCACGAACAGGCGTTGTTACTCCTGTGGCAATAACAAAGTCTTCAGGCTTTTCCTGTTGCAGCATCAGATACATCGCTTCAATATAATCTTTGGCATGTCCCCAGTCGCGTTTAGAATCTATGTTTCCAAGAAAAACCTGATCCTGCAAGCCAAGTGCAATTCTGGAAACTGCCCGTGTGATTTTTCTGGAGACAAATGTTTCTCCGCGCATAGGAGATTCATGGTTGAAAAGGATCCCATTCACTGCAAACATGTTATACGCTTCCCTGTAATTGACGGTAATCCAGTAGGCATATAATTTTGCAACAGCATATGGAGATCGCGGATAAAAAGGTGTTGACTCCTTCTGCGGAACCTCCTGGACCAGTCCGTATAGCTCACTCGTAGATGCCTGATAAATTTTTGTTTTTGCTGTCATGCCCAGCAACCTCACTGCCTCAAGTATTCTTAATACTCCTGTTCCATCAGCATTGGCAGTATATTCAGGAGTTTCAAAACTCACCTTTACATGGCTCATCGCACCGAGGTTGTAGATCTCGTCCGGCTGCGTTTCCTGAATGATGCGGATGATGTTGGTGGAATCAGTGAGGTCACCATAATGCATCTTGAATTTTACATTCGACTCATGCTGATCTTTATAAAGATGATCTACACGTTCAGTATTAAAAAGAGAACTTCTTCGCTTGATACCATGCACGATGTATCCTTTGTTAAGAAGAAATTCAGCAAGATAGGCGCCGTCCTGACCGGTTATTCCTGTGATGAGTGCAACTTTCATAATGTGTGGGGCATCTTAATTTAATTCAAAAGTACAAATAATCATGCCCGGCAACATTAATTTACACCACCTGAATGTTTTTTACTTCATTGCACAAAATTGGCATAAGTGAAAATAGTTTTTGCCACCAATAACAAACACAAGATCGAAGAAGTGAAGAAGATACTTCCGCCTGATATTGAGTTGCTTACCCTCTTTGATATCGGCTGTGAAGAGGATCTTCCTGAAACGGGAAATACATTTGAGCAAAATGCTGCACAGAAGGCAAGGTATATTCACGACAAGTACGGATATGATTGCTTTGCTGATGATTCAGGTCTTGAAGCAGAAGCGCTCCATGGGCGCCCCGGGGTTTATTCTGCCCGGTATGCCGGAACAAATAGCACCTCAACTGCGAATGTCACCAAACTGCTTTCTGAACTGAACATGGAAGAAAACAGAAAAGCAAAATTCCGGACAGTAATTGCCTTGATGATAGGGGAGGAGACCAGCTATTTTGAAGGAGAAATAAAAGGAGAAATAACACTGAGGGAAAGAGGTAGCAATGGTTTTGGCTATGATCCCGTATTTGTTCCGGAAGGGTTTCATGTCACCTTTGCCGAGATGGCCCCGGAATTAAAAAACAAGATCAGTCACAGGTCAATTGCAGTTCAAAAGCTGGCGGAATTTTTGACTGCGGAAAAATAATGTTTTGGTGGAGCATATCGGAGTCGAACCGATGACCTTTTGCATGCCATGCAAACGCTCTAGCCAGCTGAGCTAATGCCCCATTTTTTATAGGGGCTGCAAAGAAAGGAAAGTGCAGCCAATATTGAAATATTAGTTTTAAGTTTGTTTCATCCCTCATTAAACTAATTTCCTCAATTGTGTTCTATAATTGCGTTATCAAAATATACAAATGAAAAAACGAATCCTCTTCACTTTCTCACTATTGGCCATTATTTTTGATTCATCAGCACAAATCCCTCCCCATCAATCTATTATATACGACTCTACAGGAACCACCGGCTATTATTTCCTTGTTCCATCCAGACTCACTACTCCCAATGCAGGATTCCATTCTCAGCTGGTGCTGGATCGTTTCGGTGACGTTGTCTATTTTAAATCGCTGGGATCACTCACAAATACACCTGATTTCAAAGTGCAGCCGAATGGCATGATCACCTATTTCAGAAACAACATGTTCTACATCCTCGACAGCACTTTTACCATCGTGGATTCTGTGGGGACAAAGAATGGCATTACTACAGACAGCCATGATTTTCAGATCCTGCCCAATGGACATTTTCTTTTTCTGGGCTATAAGAATGTGATCATGAATTTGTCTGCTTATGCATGGTTCAAACCTTCCGGTACGCATGGAAGCAGCTCTGCAACCGTTAAATACAATGTGATCCAGGAATTGGATGCAAATAAAAATGTTGTATTCGAATGGCATGCCAAAGACTATTTTGCTTTTACTGATGTAGATTCTACCTGGCTTTCGAATCCTGTGAATGTGGATTGGACACATGCAAATGCAGTGGAATTGGATAATGATGGCAACATCCTTTTAAGCTGCCGGCATTTCAATCAGATCATAAAAATTAACCGGACCGACAGCTCAATTATCTGGCGGATGGGTGGAGTTGGGAATCAATTTACATTTCTGAATGACACAACTCCTTTTTACGGGCAGCATGACATCAGGAGAATTGCAAACGGAAATGTGACCTTCCTTGACAATGGTTACCGCCTCCTGAGTGCCCCATACCATGCTGCGCGCGCCGTCGAATATCAGCTTGATGAGGTAAATTATACCGCTTCTTTGGTCTGGAAATACCAGTATGATACAGTTATGTATTCCAAAGCGACAGGGAACGTGCAACGACTTCCAAATGGAAATACACTCGTGAACTACGGACAGTTTTCAAGAAACAATGTCACTTTTGTTGTAGTTGATCCTCTGGGGAATAAAACCTTCGAACTTTTTTTCTACGACTCCATGTCTTCATACAGGTCATTCAATTTCCAACAATTGCCATGGATGTTTAACAGGCCTCAGGTCACCTGTATTGATTCTGCAGGAGGTCATTACCTTGATGCCGGTCCGGGATATGCATCTTATGTCTGGAATAACGGAGATACCAATCGCATCATTCCTGTTTCGGCTGCTGATACATTTTTGGTTTTTGTCCCTTATGGCAATGGCGGGTACATTTCTTCCGAAAAATTCATTGTTACAAATGCGGCAGATCCATGTGGATTGGGTACTTCAGTTTCTTCAATAAATATGGATGATGAGCTATTGATTTATCCAAATCCTGTGGAGGATAAGTTGGAAATCAGAATTCCGAATAGTGTTCGGTCGAATTCAAAAAAACCAATTGAGATCTTAATCTACAACCAGCTTGGAAAAGAGGTTCTATCTGTTGCCGACTCTCGGTTGTCGACTGTTGACTGTAGACTGCTTTCATCAGGCCTTTACTATATCCGGATTACAACCGCTGAAAAAACCATTTCCGGGAAATTCGTAAAAAACTGATCACTCGCCTTCCTGATCAACTAGCCTGATCTCGTAGTCGCGGACGGTTATTAGCCGGTCTTTGAAAAGGTTGCCGATTGTTTTCTTAAATACTTTTTTACTGATGTGGAGGGCTTCTGTTATTTCTTCCGGAGAGCTCTTGTCGCCTAATCCAAGTACACCCTGATGTTCCTTCAATTTTTGCAGGATCATGTCTTTCGTGTCAAGTACATTCTTAAATCCCTGCTTCTGCAAGGTGAGGTCAATTTTTCCGTCTTCACGAATGAATTTGATAAATCCCTTCTTCACATCACCGACCTTCATCGGCTGAAAAATTTCATTGTGGTAAATGAGCCCTTCGTAACGGTTGTCAATGATGGCTTTGAACCCTGCATCCGTTTCTTCTGCGATGAGTAGATTCACTTCATCTCCTTCATTCAAATCATCATTGAGCTTGTCAATATATTTTCCCCACTTCGATGTCGCTGCAATACGACCCGAAAAATCATCCATAAACAGATGTACGAGGTACTTTTTCCCGATTTGCATCTCGGCGCGCTGTTCCTGATAAGCAACAAAAATATCCTTGGCAATTCCCCAATCTAAAAATGCACCATGAGAAGTAACATCCTTCACCGTTAGAAATGCAAAATCACCAAGTGTTGCATGCGGCTTCAGCGTCGTTGCCACAGGTCTGTTTTCATTATCGAGATAAACAAACACATTCAGAACATCCCCGATTTTTGAGTCAGCTGGTACATACCTTGCCGGAAGCAATACCGACTCATCCCCGTCATGAAGATATAATCCGATTGCGGCTCTTGATTTTACAATCAGGTCGTTGTATTTGCCGATGTCTATCATAATGAAATTCCGAAATTCAAAATCCGAATTTCGAACCAGTTCAAATGCTCAATTTTTCGAAATTCGAAATTCGGCATTCGATATTTGTTATTCGGTATTTATTATTTTATTCGTCCCGTTTACTTTTTCGCCATTTCTACATCCCCATACATTTCCTGCTTCAGCGCCTTAATACTTTCATCACTGATGTATTCATCGTAGGTCATGCGCTTGTCAATGATTCCGCCCGGCGTAATTTCAATAATACGGTTGGCAACTGTATGCATAAACTCATGGTCATGTGAAGTAAACAATGCAACATGCTTCCAGTCTTTCATTGAATTATTAAAAGCAGTTATGCTCTCCAGGTCAAGGTGATTCGTCGGTTCATCCATGATCAGGCAGTTGGCATTGGCAAGCATCATCCTGCTTACCATGCAGCGTACTTTCTCTCCACCACTCAGTACATTGCTTTTCTTAAAAACTTCCTCGCCGCTGAAAAGCATTTTGCCCAGAAATCCCCGAACATGTGTCTCATCTTTGTCTTTTGAAAACTGACGCAGCCAGTCGATCAGGTTGTCGTCCCCTTTAAAAAACTGTGCATTGTCATTCGGAAGATAGGCGCGTGTGATCGTGCTTCCCCATCTGTATTCTCCGGCATCAGGCTTTTCATTGCCGACAAGTATTTCAAAAAATGAGGTGATTGCACTGTGTTCCCTGCTTACCACTGCGATCTTGTCGCCCTTGTTCATCGTAAAGGTGATGTCAGCGAAATAGGGCATTCCTTCCGGACTTGTCTTTGACAGGTTTTCTACATTCAATATCTGGTCGCCGCAATCACGTTCCGGTTTAAAGATAATACCCGGATATTTGCGTGTGCTCGGCTGAATATCATCTATGACCAGTTTTTCCAGCAGTTTTTTACGGCTGGTTGCCTGGCGGCTTTTTGAAGCGTTGGCACTGAATCGCTCCACGAAATCCTGGAGTTCTTTCCGCTTGTCTTCGATCTTTTTATTCTGGTCGCTCCGCTGGCGCAAAGCAAGCTGACTGCTTTCATACCAGAAGGTATAGTTTCCTGTATAGAGCTTTATTTTTCCGAAATCGATGTCGGCAACGTGTGTGCACACTGCATCCAGAAAGTGCCTGTCATGGCTCACTACGATTACCGTATTTTGAAAGTCGGCAAGGAAGTTTTCCAGCCAGGAAATCGTTTCTACGTCAAGGTCATTCGTCGGCTCATCCAGCAATAACACTTCAGGATTGCCAAATAATGCCTGCGCCAGAAGCACCCTTACCTTCTCTTTTCCGCTCAATTCACTCATTAACTTCTGGTGGTATTCCTCCCTGACTCCCAGGCCACTAAGCATGTTAGCTGCATCACTTTCTGCATTCCATCCGTTCATTTCTGAGAACTGATGTTCAAGGTCCGCTGCCTTGGAACCGTCTTCATCATTGAAATCAGCTTTAGCATAAATGGCGTCTTTTGCAGCCATCACTTCATAAAGTCTTTTATTCCCCATCATCACCGTTTGAAGTACAGGGTAAGCATCAAATGCAAAGTGATTCTGACTCAGCACGCTCATCCGTTCGCCGGGAGTAATAAATACTTCTCCTGTATTGGCCTCGATCTCGCCTGATAAAATCTTCAGAAACGTACTTTTTCCGGCTCCGTTTGCTCCTATTACGCCATAGCAGTTGCCGGGGGTAAATTTCAGGTTTACCTCTTCAAACAATACGCGTTTTCCGTATCGCAACGACAAATTCTGGACAGAAAGCATTAATATTCAATTTTTTGGGAGTGCGAAGATACTAAAAAAACCTTGTCCTCCATTGCATAAGCCAAGGAGGGTAAGGCGGCCTACCATTAAGCTGCCATCAATTGTGACTTTTATGAACGAACGAAGGAAGGGTAAAAGGGCAAGTTGTGAAGCAATCTCCCGGTTTTTGTAGCGCAACATCAGCATGCTGTCCACCAACTGTCCCGCCTTCCATTGCAAGTCCTCCCCTGAAGTCAAGCGCAGGCGCTTTCCTCAGGGTCCGGGCTTTTCATTGCAGTCGGGGCTAGGTAGGTTCTGTCCCTGTTTCATTGGAGGTTGCAAAAAACAGCCAGATTAGATTAAGGATATGTCAGGTGGAGTAGAATGAGGTACATTTTCGTTGATAGAACGGATCTTATCAAACATTCACAAACTTTATTAGTCCACCCCGATCAAATAGACTACCTTACAAAATATTTCCGCATCTCAATCCGGAATACTTTTTTAATCAATTCACTTTTTAATATAGAATACTATGAAAATGCCGGGAATGGATGAAAACTGGGAAGACTTTTGTGAACGCCTTCAGTGGAGGTTTTCTAAACTTACATACGAAGATATTCAGTACCAGGAAGGACGCGAAGATGAAGTCCTGAACAGGATACAGGCGAGACTGGGTAAGTCAAGGAAAGAACTTCTTGAGCTCATGGAACGCATGAGATTGCTTCCAGCCTAGATGTACGAAAAACCAATTCTTACGAATCTACGAATTTTCGAATAACGAATTTCTAAATTGAAATTCGTTATTCGCAACCTTTCGTTATTCGTACATTAGAAAATTCGTACTCATTCGTTATTCGTACACCCTAAATTCGAAAGCATTCGTAATTCGAAAATTCGTAATCTTTCGTTATACGTACTTGGTAAATTCGTACTCATTCGTTATTAGTACCCGCTTCTCCTGTAACAACAGGTGTTGCCTCGGCGGGTTCTTCAGCAACAACCTCAGGCGCACTGAATTTTGGTGAAATGGAGAGCACGAATTTATTGTTCAGATTAAAAACGATGCCTCCATGCTTCACGATGTTGAAGATCGTTTCGTTTTCTTTTAACGCCCTTGCGAAATCCATTCCAACAGACGAGGTATCCTTACTCTTAAGTACCCGCCCTTCGTTCATTTCCAAATGAAACATATAGCTGGAATTTTTCCTGTGACTGGCTTTTTCAAAATCAAG
>JAPLDB010000118.1:0-10577 GCA_026391975.1 Bacteroidota bacterium
ATTCTCAGGAAAATTGCCAAGACGGATGTTTATGAAAGCATTCCTTATGATGACTTAATGCTCAAGCAGCGGTTTACGCTTTTCCGCATTTTTACTTTTACAAGTTCCCTTGTAAGTACAATTGTGGCCGTGCAGATCCTTACTGCATTTGGAGGTTCGCCATACATAGCATATTTACTATTTGCGCTCGCTGCAGTAATGCTTGTCAATTATTCCCTCGTCAGAAATTACGAAAAGTTGCCGGTGGCTTACATGATCACACTGCTTGGAGCATTTTTGATGATGCATTTCCAGTCTTATACTTCGGGCGGGATTCGCAATTCAGGAACAATGTATCTGGCAGTGGTACTTCTCTCTGCATTTATGATGCTTGGAACGAGGGCAGGAAAATGGTTTACGGTTCTTGTCATCATTAATTTCGTTTATCTATATGTTATTACTGAATTCACCGACTGGACATCCTATGCCATGTTTGGAAATGATCCTGCAGAGATCAATGCGGATTTTTTAACTACAGGAATACTTGCATTCTTTCTGATAGCAGCACAGAGCAGTTATCTCCACAGTGGAAAGAATGTGATTATAGAACGTATCACAGAACAGAAAGATGAACTTGAAATAAGTAACAGGCGTTTGCAGGAGTACACCACCACCCTGGAAAAGACAAATAAGGAACTGGATAAGTTTGCTTCCATCGTTTCGCATGACTTAAAAGCGCCTTTGCGTGCCATTGGCAACCTTGCAGACTGGATAGAAGAAGACGGAGGGCCTACATTTTCACCGGAGGTCCGCACGAATTTCAATATGATCAAGCAACGGATCAAACGGATGGAAGACCTGATACAAGCCATCCTTGATTATTCAAAAGCTGATAAACGTGTAGGTGATCAGCTCAATGTTGATACTAAAGAGTTGGTACGTGAAATTGTGGAATTCATCGGCTTACCTGAAAAGGCCATTGTTCACATTCCTGAAAACATGCCAGTGATGGTTACAGATAAAACCCGCTTGTCTCAGGTGTTTTCTAACCTGATCGGAAACGGTGTCAAGTACAACGATAAAGACATCCCTGAAATAACGATCGGTTTTGAGGCACATGAGAATGGCTGGACATTCTCTGTAAAAGACAACGGACCCGGGATTGATCCGAAGTTCCATGAGAAGGCATTTGTGATATTCCAGACTTTAAACCGAAGGGATGATGTTGAGAGCACCGGAGTCGGGCTGGCAATCGTGAAAAAAATCGTCGAAGACGAAGGAGGAAAGATCTGGATTGAAAGCGAGGTTGGAAAAGGAGCAGATTTCAAGTTCTTCTGGCCAAAAGTCAAGAAAGTGAAAGATGCAGCGCTCATTGCTGCTGTAATAGTTGTGTAAGAACTGACCCCATTCTGCTGAACATTACACGCGGTGTTTTGTAGAATTGTAATATCATATTAAAGACGAAAAACATGTCCACAAAATTTTCTTCCACTTCCGATCAGTCACTGCTCAGTATTGTTCATTCCACCGGAACAAAAAATGTTGAGCGCGAAATAGATGGTTACGTAAAAGGTATCCGAGCCCTTATTGCCAAACTCACTCCAACTGAGCGGCAGAAGTACTACAATGGCCTGCTGGCCTTCATCCTCAATGAGCAGGTTGAAATGACCAGCGAAGCCAATCAGAAAAAAATTGAAGAGAGCGATTTTACGAAGCTCACAGAACGTGAACTGGGATTACTCCAGGAACTTTCCATGCGCATGCAGCAATTGTACCGCACCATGGGACATGACGTTGAATAAAAGCATCATTTGAAGTGCGACCCCTACAGGCGAGGTGATTATTCACCGCGCCTTTTTTGTTTACAAAATTCATAATATAGCTGATGAGTTTACCCCGTCGAATAACGGATCTCGTCTGAGGGGAGATGAATATGCGAATTGCGAAATGGTTTTGACTGGTTTGGCGATTCTATAGTTCGTTATGCAAAGGCGGAAATTGTTAATCGAAGGGATTAAAATTTTTGTTTTGTTTGACTCTTAAGAAAAGATATTTCTATATCTTCGACTAACTTTATGAAACGAATTGAGAAAAAGCATCCCCTTGCGATAAGGTGGTTTCACTGGGTCAATTTTCCTGTATTGTCAATCATGATCTACAGTGGTATTCTCATTTACTGGGCTCATGATATTTATACAATTCAAATCGGGCAAAAAGTATTTTTCCAGTTCTTTCCTGATGGATTTTACAAGGCCCTTACAATTCCATTCCGGCTTGCTCAGGGGATGGCATTGCACTTTTTTTTCATGTGGATATTTTTTCTGAACGGACTTATATACGTCATCTTTACAATTGTATCAGGTGAATGGCGGCATCTGTTACCTAATCGCCATTCATTCAAAGAAGCATGGCAGGTATTGCTTCATGATCTATACCTTAGCAAAAAGAAACTCCCTGAAAAGAAATTCAATGGCGCACAACAGATCGCTTATACCGGCATCATCCTGATGGGGGTCGGATCTCTGCTGACAGGATTGGTGATCTACAAGCCTACGCAATTTGGCTGGCTTACTAAATTACTGGGAGGATATGAATGGGCAAGGGCGCAGCATTTTATCCTCACAATTGGTTATGTATTGTTTTTCTGTGTGCATATTATGCAGGTTGTGCGTGCAGGCTGGAATAATTTTCGCGCCATTGTAACAGGTTGGGAAGTGGTAGATGAAAAGGAAAAAGAAGAATCCATCTTAGTGGATGGTGTCAGAGAAATCATTAAAAAAGATAAGGATAATGACTGAAGAAAATTTCTCTGAAGAAAATTTTAAGAAAACAGTCCGGCGCAAGACCATCAGGTCTATTTTGTGGTTTATACTTTTTATAGGCGCTTTAGTTTTCGGGTGGAAATGGTTGAATCGTCAACCAATGGATGCAGGCGCATTGAAGCCTTTGCGGACTGTCTTGAGTGCAAATGAAAAATTGTTTTCTGCATTTTACAGTGATAGTCGGCTTGAACCCGAATATCCGATATCATCAGCTGTGCGCTATCCGAAAGTGAATGGAAATTACGGAATGAAAAGTGCATTGGATACGGCAACATGGAAACTTCTTGTGGTACGGAATGCTGATGTTCCTGCAACAGCAGATACACTTGTTGTTTCCATGGATGAAATTAGAAGTCTTCCCCGCACTGAAGTTATATTTAACTTTAAATGCATTGAAGGTTGGAGCCAGATAACAAGATGGGCCGGTGTTAAATTTTCTGATTTTGCGGAGCACTATCGCCTTGGAACAAAATCAGGAAATGCCCCGGATAAAAACAAGAAGGATGACCTTTTTAAGTATGCCGGGCTCCGCACGCCTGACGGGCTATACTATGTGGGCGTTGATTTAGCCAGCATCATGCATCCGCAAACCATTCTATGTTATGAAATGAACGGAAAACCACTGCCGATGAACCAGGGAGCGCCACTTCGTTTGATCATTCCGGTAAAATACGGTGTGAAACACCTGAAGCGGATCGGTACTTTATTTTTCTCCGACGCTCAACCACCGGATTTCTGGTATGAAAGAGGATATGATTATTATGCCGGACTTTAACCCACTAGCATACGAGATATTTTTATCATTTCATTATCCTCACCACCTCATTACTTAATCACTTAATCACTTATTCACTTAATCACTTCGTCACCTCATCACTTCACAACCTCGTCATCTCTACTAGTTATCATAATAATCCTTCCGCTTCATCAGCTTCAAATCCTGAAGGATGGCACTCTTTACATTGATCTGAAAAAAATAACTTTCCTGGAATCCGAAGGGAACCCAGTTCAATCGCATCTCCCAGCAATGCAGATCTCTGTAAATATTCACTCCGAAATTTGTAAACCGCTTCGCCGTAAAATCATACCAGGAGTTAAAACCGATTTTCCATTTCGGAGTAATGCTGATGTCGCCGTTCATGCTGGCACTCTGCGACTGACTGGCAGGGCCATTGCCGCGCCTGCTCCAGTTGTATGTATAACTTACGGTTACGTTGTATGGGATACTGAAATCCACATATTCTTCCGGATGCTGCCTGATGTATTCTTCTTCATCACTTGATCTTTTCGGTGTGTCATTTGATTTGTTTTTCGGCGCCAATGAAAAGTTCGAAGAAAGATTGACGTTTGTAAGACGCACCCAGTGACTGTTTACGTCATACTGAAAACGATTGTAGTCTGCATTGTTTTCATCATAGGCATAAGGGTCAAGGGTTCCGCCAAAGTTGATCCCGATTTTTTCAAACAATGTTGTCCGGCCGTTTATTCCAAAGGTTGAAAGCTTCATACTGTCTGCTGCCAGATTATAATTACCGCGAATGCTCAGGCTTTCAAGCAGTTTTATTTTTTTCAAAGTAGCACCACTGTCGCTGTTCACGCGCACTTTCATTTCAAGATTGTTGTCTAACCCGAATGAAAGATTTCCATACTTTCCATTCGACGGAAAACCATAGACACCATTCTGGAAAATGGAATAGGTTTGCTTATTGCCACCGGAATCCGTCTGGACTTCTTTGTAATAACCATATTTGGATTCACCAAAGTCAGGCCTGTAGCTGTATCCGATAGTCGGGCTCATCACATGTCTGATCGCTGCAACAGGTCCCCTTTTGTATTGAAACATTCCATAAATGCGTGTATTCATACTTGCGGAAGCACTGTAGTCAAAGGCATTTGCAAAACGTTTTACTTCCACAGTATCAGGCTGCTGTAGTTCGGAATTGTAAGTGTATCTTATTGTTTTGAAGTACATCCTGTCCGTTAAACTCAGGGTAGGGGAGAGTGATATATATTTCAATAGTTTGAATGAAGTTGAAATAGGTAATGAATGCTGAATACCGTTGCGGAGATTGTCGAGTGTTTCTTTTGTAAAAAGCAAACTGTCTTTAGTCTGAGCATAATTGGTCGCCTGCATCTGGTAATAGGTGCCGATCTTCTGATACCATTTTTGCGGACCTGTTTGATTTTTTCTCGCAAATGGGTTGATGCGCGAGATCCCGAAATTGATGGAAGGCAGGGTTACATTGATGTCATGCGTGTACGTATTCTGAGTGTGGCTTGCACCAATGCCAAATGTGATGGGTGATGCAGGAAATGACTGTGAATAAAGTATGGAAGACTGAAAAGTATTGGAGAGAAAATTATTTGCAGAAGTAATCGTATTCCTGTAAAAGTTGCTGGTGCCTGCATTTACACTTGCGCTGAAGCTGCTGTTGGGTTTGGCCTTTGGATCCTGTGCATGGGTCCAGTTGATGTGAAAGTCTTTCAGCTCGGTAAAGTCAGGTAGCTCCTTCTCGCTTGATATCGTGCGCGAATAACTGAGGCGAAAATTTCCACGGTAGTGGTAACGGTTGGCATAAACGCTGCTGAGGTCAAGGTTGTAGCTTCCTTTTGTATATAGGTCAGTTGTAAGTGCCAGATTTAGGTAATCATTCAGTCCGAGGTAATAGCCAAGGTGCTGGAAATAAAATCCGCGTTGAGCAGATTCACCGAATGCAGGAAAAATGATCCCTGAACTGCGTCCTTTCTTACTTGGAAAAAAGCCGAATGGAATAAAGATGGGAGTAGGGATTTCTTCAATGGTAAGATATGCAGGTCCGGTTACAATTTTATTGTTGCTGATGACTTTTAGTTTTTTTGCATAGATGGAGAAGTGAGGTGTATCGTTCTCACAAGTGGTGTATTGTCCATTCCTGATATAGAAATTATTAAAAGGATCTTTCTTAACTGTTTCGCCGTGAATGTAGCCTTCGCCTTCTTTTGTAATTACATAGGAGATCTTCCCTTTTTTGGAATTGAAATTATACCGGATTGCATTGCTGCGAAATTCCTGTGCTCCCTGTGAGAAGTGCGGCTTGCCGATCAGTTCTCCTGTTGAATCGGTGCTGCCTTCTGCAAAAATTTCCTTTTTCTCAAAATCAATTTTAATATAATCAGCAGTAAGGTGGAGGTCTTCATAATCAACCACTGCATCTCCAAACAGGTATACCAGTTCATTATCGATATCAACCCGCAATGAATCCCGTGCATGGTATTTCACCTTGGATTTGAGAGATTCTGTGTCAATGGTGGTATCAGCTGAAAGTACAATGGTGTCGGACTTTGTTTTTAATGAATCATTTCCGGGAATGGAATCAGGCATAAGGGGATCAGCGGAAACTGAGAAACCAGGAATGGGCTCGGGATATAATTCATTTTCACTCTGGGGAGTCTTTTCTGTTTGAAATTCCGGCAAGACCTTCAGCTGAATTGTGCTGCACTCCGGTGAATGGGCGCCAACATGGTTGTGTTGAAAAAGGTAACACCACACTACCGCCAACATAGGCAGGATAGTTGTTAATTTACAATTCAATCTTCCGGTTCGATTCATCTGATGGCCATCAAAAGTAGAAAATTACTTTCGCGAAAAAGTTTTGTCCGTACGATACTTTTCAGTATTGTATTCATCACATCTTCTTCCTTCAATCCCACGGCCAAACCCTATACTCTTACGCGGGTATGTATTGATGCCGGTCATGGAGGACATGATACCGGTTGCATAGGAGGCAAGGCAAAAGAGAAGGATGTGGCTCTTGGTATTGCTCTTAAACTGGGTAAATATATTGAAGACCATTTCCCTGAAGTAAAGGTTATATATACCCGGAAAACAGATGTTTTTGTAGAACTTCATGAGCGTGCAGCCATTGCCAACAACGCAAAGGCAGACCTATTTATTTGTATTCATTGTAACAGCGCCTGCTATAGGGATAAAAAGAAGAGAAAAGATGTATGCAATGAGGAAACAAACGGAGTTGAAACATGGGTGATGGGGCTTCATAAATCAGAGGCAAACCTGGAAGTGAGCAAACGTGAAAATGAGGTGGTATTGCTGGAGAAGGACTATACCAAAAAGTATGATGGCTTTGATCCGAATTCTCCTGAGGCCAATATCATATTTTCCCTTTACCAGAATGCATACCTGGACCAAAGCCTCAGGATGGCATCACTTGTTCAGGGTGAGGTAGCAAAAAAAGGGAGGGAAGAACGGGGTGTTAAACAGGCAGGGTTCCTTGTACTTTTCAAGACCTATATGCCCAGTGTGCTGATTGAGACAGGATTCCTGACAAATACGACAGAAGCCAAATTTCTGACAAGTGAAAAAGGTCAGGATGCAATGGCGCATTCTATTTTCAATGCATTCAAAAGCTATAAATCATCTGTTGAAAGCGGTGAGCCCGGAAAAACTGATGACAGAAAAGAGCCTGCATCTGAATCAGATAGTGAGGTAGAAGCAAAATCAGATCCCGTAAAGGCAAATGTAACCAAACCTGAAATTGACACTGCAGTTGAAACCGTAAAAGTCAAGACCAACGACGCTCCGGCCGGCGAAAATACTGACGACAACGCCCACATTACAGGACGAGACAACGCGCCTCCAAAAGTGTTGC
Source organism: Bacteroidota bacterium (assembly GCA_026391975.1). Taxonomy (GTDB): domain Bacteria; phylum Bacteroidota; class Bacteroidia; order AKYH767-A; family 2013-40CM-41-45; genus JAPLDB01. Next base: position 7,448 of record JAPLDB010000118.1, read on the forward strand.
AGCCCGTGAGCAAGACCGAGCCCCGTTATTCCGGGAGACAAAAATCATCGGTTGAGAAGAATGAAAAAGCAAATGTTTATGGGTTTGCTGTTCAGGTATTGTCCTCTCCGGCTAAGCTCCAGGCTTCAGATAAAAAATTCAAAGGACAAAAAGACCTGATTGAGGAGATTGATAATAATATATATAAATATACAACAGAGCATAATGCATCACTGAATGTTGCCATCAATACGCAAAAGAAGATGCAACTGGCCGGATTTACGGATGCTTTTGTTGTGGCATATAAACTGAATAAACGTATACCCCTGAAACAGGCACGAGATGAAATGAAGGGACAATAATTTCCTTTGTACATTCGTGGCAAATTTTACGGGCAATCATTCTATGAAGATTAATAAAGAAGTAAGGATAGGGATCATTGTACTGTCAGCCATTTTGCTTTCATACTGGGGGCTAAATTACCTTAAGGGCCAGGATATTTTTACCTCCCAAAAGGCGATCTACGCAGTATACGACCGTGTTGACGGATTGCTCCCATCGAATGTTGTTCAGGTAAATGGCTATAAGATCGGATTTGTAAGAACGATCAGCCTAATGCCCGATCATTCCGGCAGGCTTATCATTTCAATGCATATAAAAAGTGAACTGAAGATCCCCAGGAATTCCAGGGCAGATATTTTCAGCATGGATTTTTTAGGAACGAAGGCTGTTCAATTAATTTTCGGTGATAGCAAGGAAGATATCCAGGATGGTGATACGCTCACATCAAGTGTACAAACGAGTCTGACCGATGCAGTAGGTGCCGAGGTTGCGCCGATCAAAGAAAAAGCCGAAAACCTTTTAGCATCTCTTGATTCTGTTGCTGCAGTATTCAGAGAAGTGTTCAATCAGGAGACAAAGCTGAATCTGAAAAAATCTTTTGAAAGTATTTCAAAGGCGTTGAACTCTATCGACAACATCGCAACTACCGTTGATACGATGCTTGGAAAGAAAAACGGACGCATTAAGTTGTTGCTTGAAAATCTTGAATCCATTACAGGCAATATCAAGAATCACAATCAGCAAATCGGTGAAGTGATAGATAATTTCTCAGGCATCAGCGATACATTGCGCAGGGCTAATCTTTCTCAAACGATCCTGAACCTGAAGAATACGCTTGATAAAACATCATCCATATTCGATAAAGTCAATAAAGGAGAAGGGACTCTTGGTCTGCTTGTCAATGATGATAGTCTGTATATAAACCTGAATAATACAGCCCATAGCCTTGATGCTCTTGTCAAAGACCTGAATGCAAATCCTAAAAAGTATGTGCATTTCTCAATGTTTGGAGGGGGGAAGAAGTAGCAGCCGTGTGGAAGAAGCAGCCGTCAATAAGTCATTAGGTCATTCGTCATTGGGAGCGCCACCAGCCGAACTGGGATTACCAACATAGTCACCTCATAACCTCATAACTTCATAACATAGTCACTTAGTCACCTCATCACCTAAGCCACACCAGTAAAAAAAACAACCTTGTTCTCCCAAATCATTTTCATTCTTCTTTTTTTAGCATCGGTTGTCTTCTTTGCGCAGAACATCAAAAAGATCAGGCGCAACATTAATCTTGGTAAGCCGCTCGACCGTACTGACCGCCCAAAGGAACGGTGGATGACGATGATGCGTGTTGCCCTGGGGCAGAGTAAAATGGTAGTCAGGCCTGTTGCAGGCATTATGCATATTTTCATTTATGTAGGATTTGTTATCATCAATATTGAGGTGATAGAAATAATCATTGATGGAATAGCGGGAACACATCGCTTCCTTTCTTTTCTGGGTTCATTCTATAACTTTTTAATTGGCAGCTTCGAAATACTTGCAGCGCTTACACTACTTGCGTGTTTTGTCTTTCTGATCCGTAGAAATGTATTAAAGCTGAAACGCTTTTGGATGCGGGAAATGACTTCCTTTCCCCGTTCTGATGCCAATGCAATTCTCATCACAGAGATATTATTGATGACGGCATTCCTCACGATGAATGCAACGGATTCGATTCTGCAATCGCGCAACTTTGAACATTACCTGTCTGCAGGTGCATTCCCAGTAGGTGGAATGTACGCAGCACTGTTTTCTTCTTTATCATCTGAATCATTGATGATGATCGAAAGGATCTGCTGGTGGTTCCACATCATCGGCATACTCGCATTTTTGAATTACCTGCCTTATTCAAAGCACTTTCATATCCTGCTGGCATTTCCGAATACTTATTATTCCAACCTGGAGAAGAAAGGGAAATTCACCAACATGGATTCTGTTACGCAGGAAGTAAAACTAATGCTCGATCCTGCTGCAGTTCCGCCTGAAGGGTATCAGTCACCGACAAGTTTTGGAGCAAAAGACGTCTACGATCTCACCTGGAAAAATCTGATGGATGCATATTCATGTACAGAGTGCGGAAGGTGTTCCAGCGTTTGTCCGGCGAATCAGACAGGCAAGTTATTGTCTCCCCGCAAGATCATGATGGATACTCGTGACAGGCTGGAAGAAGTGGGAAAGAATATTGACAAGCAAAAAAAGCAGCGGGAGGCCTCCGGTCGCCGAAGGCTTGCCGAAGGTTTGACAGCGGGAGGAGGCAGTCAAAGAATTGATGATGGAAAAAACTTGTTCAATTACATTTCCGAAGAGGAACTGCTTGCATGTACAAGCTGCAATGCCTGTACAGAAGCCTGTCCGGTGAATATTGATCCGTTGAATATTATTACTGAAATGCGCAGATACCTCGTTATGGAGCAAAGTAAGATGCCTGCAGAGTGGCAGATGATGATGAATAAAATTGAAACGAATGGGGCACCATGGCAGTTTGCTCAGGCAGATCGTGCCAACTGGATTTCATCGGTTGCCGAATAGTTTAATACATTTGAAAAAAAGTAAAGACATGGGTTACCAGAGTATCATTACAATAGAACCCGGCAAGAGAGGTGGAGCACCTTGCATTCGTGGATTGCGCATCACCGTTTTTGATGTACTTGGATGGCTTGCCTCAGGAATGAGTATTCCGGAAATACTTATTGATTTTCCTGAACTTACAAAAGAAGATGTACTGGCCTGTCTTGAATTTGCTGCTGAAAGGGAAAAGAAAATCAATTACTGA